>JAHZKM010000062.1 GCA_022600395.1 Pseudomonadota bacterium
ATACTTTACCAGCAAGTGTATTTTAACGTAGTTTTAATCCTTGAAAAAGGTTAAATTAGCCTAGGGTTTATTTTTTGGGTTTTGAGCGGGAGAATTTCGGCTTGCGATTTCCTCTATCATCTCTACTGCCTTTGCTTCTGCCTTTGCCACCATCTTTAGAGCCTTTATAGCCACCTTTTAAGTCTTTAGAAAACTTTTTACGACCAAAATTGCGTTTACCTTTTTGAGATCCACCAATAGTAGCTTTATTGTTTTTCTCAGTTAGTTCAACAATGTTTAAGCGATTGCCGTTAACAATAGTTTTTTGCAACACCTCAAAAGTTTCTTTGGGCATTTCATCAGGTAGATCTACTGTCGAGAAGTTGTCAAAGATTTGAATTGAGCCAATAAATTCGCTATCCATGTCGGCTTCATTGGCAATAGCACCAAGAATATTGCCTGGTTTAATATTGTTATTGTTGCCCACTGCAATTTTGTATCTACGCATTGGGATCTGCGGGTTATTTTTGAGAGGGTTTGCCTGTACAGGCACCACTTTTTCTTCACCAGGTTTTTGGTCTCTGCCAAAACTTGGCTCTTTTTCAGACAGTAATAAAGGCTCATTGCCTTGTGCAATGAGTGCTAACGCTGCTGCAATTTTGGTGGTTGATAGCTCTTCATTTGCCGCTTGAAACTCACCTACCAATTTTTCAAAAATACCCAAATCTTGGTTATTAATGGTTTCAGTAATTTTCTTTTTAAAGGTATCAACACGCTTTTCATTGATGATTTTTGCAGTTGGCAATTCAATAGGTGTGATTTTTTGACGAGTTACGCGCTCAATGTTGTTTAGCATACGTCGCTCTCGATGTGACACAAATAAAATCGCTTCGCCTTCGCGCCCTGCACGACCTGTACGTCCAATACGGTGTACATAAGTTTCAGCGTCTTGAGGAATATCATAGTTAACCACGTGAGAGATACGTGGCACATCTAGTCCACGCGCGGCAACGTCAGTAGCAACCAAAATATCAATACTACCTTTTTTATACTTGTTAATAATTTTCTCTCGCTGACTTTGCTGGATATCACCATTAATCGCCTCAACAGCAAACCCTCTAGCAGAAAGCTTTTCAGATAGTTCAACAGTCAGTGTTTTTGTTCTAGCAAAGATAATCATTGCATCAAATTCAGTTACTTCTAGAATTCGAGTTAGCGCGTCTAATTTTTGGCTTAATCCACCCACTAAGCAGTATTTTTGCGAAATGGTTGTAGCAGTTTCTGTTTTGGTCTTAACTTTAACAACTTTAGGTTTGTTTAAAAACTCTTCAGCAACACGCTTAATAACAGCTGGCATAGTAGCTGAGAAAAGCGCAATCTGGCGCTGCTCAGGTATACGCTCCATAACCCATTTGATATCATCAATAAAGCCCATTTTTAACATTTCATCGGCTTCATCTAAAACAAACGACTTTAGATTTTCAAGTTTTAAAGTTCCTTTTTTAATATGATCCATCACACGGCCTGGCGTACCAACCACACAATGAACGCCCCGCTTTAACGGGCGTAGCTGTATGTCGTATGATTGACCACCATAGATTGGCAATACATGAAAGCCCTTCATGCCACGTGCATAAGTTTGCACTGCTTCTGAAACTTGAATAGCCAACTCACGTGTTGGCGCTAAAATTAACAGCTGAGGTGCATTAAGGTTGAGATCAATATTGTCTAATAATGGCAGTGCAAAGGCGGCTGTTTTTCCAGTACCTGTTTGTGCTTGACCGATAATGTCTTCACCATTTAAAAGATGCGTAATACATTGTTCTTGAATAGGGGAAGGTGTCTCATAACCAATTGATTCTAGCACGCCTAGAATTGAATCAGAGAGGCCTAAATCACTAAATTTTGGTGATTGATTATCGGTGTTTTGTTCAGACATGGAGGAATTATAAGACAAGCAAAGGCCGCAATTATACCCATTAAGCGCTTGTTATTCTTAAATAATACATTAGTGGCTGATGATACCCACTTAATACCATTTAATTGAGCAGCCCATGGACGGAACTTGTTCTAAAGGTCCCTGACCGGTTTCTACTACCTGGGTCATGGCATCAAATAAGTCGCGTTTAACATTGCTTGGCGCACTTTCTTTTCTTGAAGCGTCAAGACGCCCTCGATATTGTAATTTTAATTTACTATTGTAACCAAAGAAATCTGGCGTACAAACGGCACCATAGGATTTGGCAACCTCTTGCGTCTCATCGATTAGGTAAGGAAAAGGAAAGCTCATTTCTTTAGCGATTTTTTGCATATTTTCAAATGAATCCTCTTCGTACTCATCGGGATTATTGGACATGATGGCAACCGTATTTAAGCCCATTGCTTTTAGTTCACTAGTGTCACGAATGATTCGATCAACAATCGCTTTTACATAAGGACAATGATTACAAATAAACATAATTAACAGGCCTTTTTCGCCTCGACAACTATCAAGCGTGTGTATTTTTCCATCGACACCTTTAAGACTGAAGTTAAGCGCTGGGGTATTAAAATCGCAGATTGGGGTTTGAGTGCTAATCATAGTTTACCTTTTTTTCAAAATTCTAGTCAAAACGACAGCTTGTTTAATTAAGATTTTAATATGGTTTGGACAATGTGTCCCGCCATCATTAATCCAAAAATATTAGGCATATAGGAGATTGCCCCATTGACAGCTCTTGGTCTACCTGCGGGTGCTGTATCAGTTGCAGTAACTTCTTGGTGGGGCAGGGCTTTGATTGGTAGTTCGGTTGAATGCACTACAGGAAATCTCATGCTTGCTCGAATATTTCTGAGCTGTTTGCGCATCTCTCTTGCTAAGGCGCAATTTTGCGTTTTATCCATACGTGAAATTTTTACCTGAGTTGGATCGAGTCTGCCACCTGCACCCATACTAGAGATAATTGCTTTCCCAGATTTATTGCAGCTGTCAATAAGTACAGTTTTATAGGCAATAGCATCAATACAATCAGCCACAAAATCAAATTCATTGCTAATGGCAATCGCCTCAGCTTTTGCTCTATCAATAAATTCATCGCGTTTGATGATAACTGTATTTGGATTAATGTCATGCAGTCTAGCTGCCAATGCATCTACTTTTTTAAGTCCTAAAGTTGAGTGAAGGGCGATGATCTGGCGATTTAAATCGGTTTTTTCAACTACATCAAAATCTATCAAGGTGAGCGAGCCGACACCCGCTCGACACAAACTTTCTGCACAAGCGCCACCTACGCCACCAAGCCCGGCAATAACCACATGAGATTCAGCTAATCGAGCCAACCCTTGTTGACCTAATAAGATTTCAGTACGCGCACAACTTCCAGCCATTATTTTAAGTTGAAAAGAGAAATAGCATTATTATCACATTGAGTGATGACAGTGTCTATTGGTATTTCCTTTAGTTTAGAAATTTCTTCTGCCACCCGCTGGAGATCGTTCGGATTTTGATGATCATCGGTCTCAATTAAAATAAACTCTAGCGGGCAATTTTTAACAATTTGTCGAATTTTAGTTGATTTTTGATTCAGAATTTGCAGGCCAAAGCCAAGATAAAATCCTAAATTAGTTAATTGTTGAGCTTGGGATTCGCTGCCAGAAAATCCATGAATTTCCCCTTTTGTTTGGGGATATTGTTTAAGTAAAAAGAGAACATCTTCAGTTGCTTTAACGCTATGAATAATGATCGGTAGACTGTATCTATCAGCAAGTTCTAATTGAAATTTGAAGACATGTAATTGTATATCTTTATTAATATCTTTAAGATAATCAAGGCCACATTCGCCAATTGCCACTGGATTATTACACTTAATTAAATATTCTAAATAATCAAGATCGTCCTGTGAATGAGACTCGACCATCCATGGATGAATACCCAAAGCAAAATAAGGATACATTTGCACATCAATCCAATTTTGCTTACCAATACTAGGTACGATAGCAACCGCATTTTCTGCAACTATTTCCATATTGTCAAAATCTAAATGGGCGTGGGAATTAATCATGAGTATTTATTGTCAGAAAGTCTATAAGTGATATCATAATCGCCAACGGTCATTTTTTGTGCGCAGTTTTGCTGAGAAAATGTTTTTACTATAAAATTGCGCATAAGTTTTTAACAAGAATATTCATCGATAAGCTAACATCACAACTTAAAAGTGATTATAATAGTCCGATTATTCTGATTGAAGATAGACACGCATTATTATGAAAACATTTAGCGCTAAAGCACACGAAGTAAAAAGAGATTGGTTTTTAGTAGACGCCAATGGTAAGACGTTAGGTCGCTTGGCAACAGAA
>JAHZKM010000063.1 GCA_022600395.1 Pseudomonadota bacterium
ATGGAACTCACCAGCCAAATCTTTTAAATAGTAAGCCAAAACATGAGGTTCATAATGAAGTGCACTAGTCTTTAATACGTCTTGATAACGATTTAACTCTTTAATTAGAGCGACTTCTGTATCGCTGGTTAGAAGAGACAAATCAGCTTTAGATTCATCCATGGATTGAGCTTGCTTTAACACCGAGCAAATACGCGCATGGGCATACTGAATATAAAACACTGGGTTCTCATTGGTTCTAGACTTGGCCAGATCTAGGTCAAAATCCATATGTTGTTCGGATTTTCGCAAGACATAGAAAAAACGCGCTGCATCATTGCCTACTTCATGGCGTAATTCTTCCAAGGTGACAAACGAGCCACTACGTGTGGACATGGCTACTTTTTCACCACCACGATATAAGTTAGCAAACTGCACCAGTAGAATTTCCAATTTCTTTGGATTGTGTCCCAGTGCAGCAATAGAAGCCTTTACTCTGGCAATATAGCCATGATGGTCCGAGCCCCAAATATTAATAATTTTGTCATAGCCGCGTTCAAATTTTTCTAAATGATAAGCAATATCTGAAGCAAAGTAAGTATGAATGCCATTATCACGCACCACAACACGGTCTAAATCATCGCCAAAATCAGTGGTTTTAAACCATAAGGCGCCGTCTTTTTCATAAATATGCCCAGAGGCTTGTAGCGCTTTAACGGTCTTTTCAGACAAGCCAGAATCTACCAAAGATTGCTCCGAAAACCACTGATTGTATTCAATTCCAAATTCAGATAAGTCCGCTTTAATGCCGCCCAAAATACTATCAATCGCTAATCTAAAGATCTTGCGATAGTCTTGACCGAGTGTCTTTTTACAATTAGCAATTAATGCATCGATATGCTTTTCTTTATCGCCGCCATCTTTCTCATCCTTGCAAACGCCTTGGGCAATATCATGCTTTTCTACACCACTAATCTGCTTGGCAATATCTACAATATAGTCACCCTTGTAGCCGTTGTCAGGAAATACAGATACCTCACAAAAACGCAAATAAACCGACGTTGCCAAAATATCCATTTGTCGCCCTGCATCATTCACATAATATTCGTTATCCACCTCAAAGCCAACGGCGCGCAATAAATTGGAAACCGTTGCACCATAAGCTGCACCCCGCCCATGGCCCACATGCAGCGGACCAGTTGGATTGGCAGAGACAAACTCCAGCAAAACACGCTGACCTTGACCAATATCGGTTAGTCCAAAAGCATCTCCTTGGGCGAGAATATCTTTAAGCACCTGATTGTTTGAGCCTTGAGACATAAAGAAATTAATAAAACCAGGTCCGGCAATTTCAATTTTTTCAATCTCACTGGCATTGGCCAGCTTATCTACAATTTTTTCAGCCAACACCTTTGGAGCACATCGAGCTTGTTTAGATAAAACCATGGCGATATTTGAGGCAAAATCTCCTTGTGCTTTATCTTTAGAGTGGTCCAATCGAATCTCACTTGGCACACTTTCTAAAACACCTTCATCAATTAATGCTTGCAATGCTTGGGTTAAAAGTTGTTGTAATTGTTGTTTCATATCAAACCTGTCTTCTATCTTTTTTAGTTAGTGCGCTTCTTGCCAAGAACTGCCCATACCCACATCCACCTTCAAAGGAATGTCGAGTAACATCGCGTTTTCCATTAAGTCTTGTATTTTATGAGAAAACTCGTCAGCCTTATCAGCGTTTACTTCAAAAACCAACTCATCATGCACTTGCATAATCATTTTAATATTGTCATTATTCTCGCCAATCCAGTCATGCACATCGAGCATGGCTTTTTTAATAATATCGGCACTTGAACCTTGCATTGGGGCGTTAATCGCCGTTCTAAGTGCATGCTGTTGCAGCATTTTATTCTTGGCATTAATCTGTGGCAAGTACAACCTTCTACCCATAACTGTCTCAACATAACCCTGAATCTTAGCAGATTCGCGTGTGTCTTCCATGTACTGAGCAACGCCTGGATAATTTTCAAAATAGGCATCAATATATTCTTTGGCTTCGGTGCGTGAAACATCGATTTGCTTAGCTAAACCAAAGGCGCTCATGCCATAAATCAAGCCAAAATTAATCGCTTTAGCTCGGCGACGTTGTTCTTTAGTTACCTCATTAATAGCCACATTAAACATCGTGGAGGCGGTGGCACTATGCACATCCTGATCATTTTTAAACGCATTGAGTAAATTGGCATCTTGAGAAATATGCGCCATAATTCTCAACTCAATTTGTGAATAATCTGCCGCGATAATAACACAACCCTTGCTAGCAACAAAAGCGCCACGAATACGCGCACCCAGCTCAGATCGAATAGGGATATTTTGCAAATTTGGATTAGATGAAGATAAACGACCTGTCGCTGTTACCGCTTGATGATAAGAAGTGTGCAGACGTTGAGTATGCAAATCAATTTGTTTGGGCAATGCCTCTAAATAAGTTGAGTTTAGCTTTGTCAGCGTTCGATAGTTCAAAATTAAGTCAACCAAAGGATGGTCTAATAGTTTCAGCGCCTCTTCATTTGTAGATGGTGCGCCTTTTGGTGTTTTCTTTTTTGGCTCCAAGCCTAAACCCTCTTCAGCAAACAAAATTTGTTGAATTTGCTTAGGCGATTCTAAGTTAAATACCTCGCCGGCCAGTTCATAAGCCTGTACCTGAATAGTTTCCATCTGCGATTTAACTTCTAGCTGTTGCGCTTCTAGAGAACTAATATCTAGCTTAACACCGTTGCGCTCAACATTTAACAGCACCTTCACCATCGGCAGCTCGATATGCTGATACAATTTAACCAATTTAGGATATTGGGCTAGCTGCTCATCCAATACTTGATTGAGTAAGTCTGTCACTATAACATCTTCACAAGCATAAGGGCTAGCCACTTCTAGCGTGACTTGATTAAAGGTAATTTGTTTTTTGCCCTTGCCCGCCACGTCAGAAAATGAAATCGTTTGATGGTTTAGGTAGTGCTCAGATAGATCGTCCATGTTATGGCGTGTAGCCACAGAATTTAGCACATACGACTTTACCATCGTATCGTCAACAATACCGTTAAGATTAATTTGATAATTCGCCAAAATATGGGCGTCATATTTCAGGTTCTGCCCCACTTTACCGAGGCTTGCGTCCTCTAAGATTGGTTTAAGCGCCGCCATCACCTGGGTAAAGTCGAGCTGTTTAGGCGCATCTAAATAATCATGCGCAACGGGAATATAAAAACTATCATGCTCAACTAAAAACACCCAGCCAACAATCTTTGCATTCATGTAATCTAGCGAATCAGTTTCTAAATCTAGTACAAAATGCTGAGCGCGCTTGAGACGTTCAACTAGGCTTACAAACATTGATTCATCCAACACGGTCGTTTGCGTGTATTTTTCTAGTAAACTTTGTGCGGGCTTGGAGGCTTCGTGTGGTTGCTCGGTGGTATCCTCTACAGATGTGGCATTCATCTCATCTAATTGATTACGCCACATGGAAAAGCCATACTGCTGATACAAATCGGCCAACTTAAAGCGATCCACCCCCGGCTCGCTGTCTAAAATATTACAAGGCAAATCTACATCAAATTTTAAACTCACCAATCGATGAGATAAATCTAGTAAGTCAAAATTATCACGCAATTTTTCACCAACTTTGCCTTTAATTTCATGTGCGTTGTTTTTAATACCATCAATATCTTGATAAGCTTGAAGCCATTTAATGGCAGTTTTTGGGCCAACACTTGGCACCCCAGGAATATTATCAGCACTATCGCCAGTGAGCGCCAAAAGATCGAGAATTTTCTCAGGCTCAACGCCCATTTTCTCAATCACGCCTTCGCGATTATAGATACTGCCTGTCATATCCAACTGAGAAACATGGTCACTCACTAGCTGCATTAAATCTTTATCACCACTCGCAATAATAGTTTTAATATTATTTTGATCAGCGCAACGACTTAATGTTGCAATAACGTCGTCCGCCTCTACACCAGGCACGCACATAAAATGAAAACCCATGGCGCGAATAATTTCATACAGAGGTTCAATTTGCATCACCAATTCGTCATCTGCTGGTTTTCTGTGAGCCTTGTATTCAGGATATATATCATGGCGAAAATTCCTGCCTTTGGCATCAAAAATGGCAATTAGCTTTGCCTTGGGATATTTTCTCTGCAAACGTTTAATAGCGTTCACAACGCCAAACATAGCGCCCGTTGGAAAGCCTTCTTCGTTGCTTAAGTTTTGTTTGAGAGTAGAAAAGTAGGCGCGAAACAAAAACGCCGAACCATCGAGTAATATAAGCTTATGTGACATGCGCCCAATTTTACCGATTTTTACTCGCTGCTTAAGTTGTAAAATGATATTACTTTAGCAAATTTTAACCTTATGTCAGAAGCGCTCATTCATGTTGACCAAGTCAGTCTAAGTCACCATGGAAAATCAGTTTTAGATCAAGTCAGCTTTAGCCTTAAAGCGGGAGAGTTTATCACTTTGATCGGGCCAAACGGCGCGGGCAAAAGCTCTTTAATTAAAATTTTACTAGGCTTGATTAAACCCGATTCAGGACAAGTTAAAAAGTCAGACAAAATTCGCCTAGGCTATACACCGCAAAAATTCATCCCTAATGAATTTATTCCAATTACTGTCACTGGATTTTTACAGCTTAATCAAAAATTCAATGCGGATTTTTTAGACGATACCGCTAAATTAACTGGCATTGAGTCAATTCTTCAGAGTGAATTAAAAAGCTTATCTGGTGGTGAAATGCAGCGTGTACTTCTAGCCAGAGCTTTACTGGCTAAGCCCAATGTATTAATCTTAGATGAGCCTGCACAGAATTTAGATGTCAATGGTCAAATGCACCTGTACAAACTCATTCAAGACATTCATCAACAACAAGGTTGTGCAGTTCTTATGGTCTCACACGACCTACACCGCGTAATGAAAGAGTCTACTCAGGTGCTATGCTTGTATCATCACATTTGCTGCATGGGTCAACCAGAATCTATTTTAAAAGATTCACAATTTAATGACTTGTTTGCAGATCAAATGGATGAACTGATGGCAACTTATGAGCATCATCATAATCATTGTCATGAAGATTAGAGCAATTAATGTACCTTATTGAGCAAACATGCGTGCAGAATCTTGCTGCAAAAAATCACCTTTAGTGATCTCAACCAACAAATCCCAACGCCCTTTTAAAGGCAGTGTTATCTCTACTTGATAAGCGCCATCGCTAGTCTTACTCATTGGTAGAGAAAAATCATGCTTCATCTCAAGTGGACGATAAAAATAAGCGGTAGCATCTGCCTTGTTCAAGCGTACATCTTGCTTAGTACTAACAGCACGATAAATTTGCTTCACACCATGGGTAATGGGTTCAGGTAAAGTTAGCTCCAATTTCCAGCCTTGTTGAATTAGTGCGTCTCGTTTTTTTAAAGTATCTCCATAGCGCTCACCTGTTTCATAAGCATCAGCAACTACTAAGCCAGGGTGAGTCTCTAAGGCAGTCATAATTCGCCAGACTGTCGCACCAACTAAGGCAACAAATAGTACTAGCATTAACATCATAACTGGGGATTTTTGTACGCTCATCGCATGCTTCTCGGAGTGAAAAATGAAGTTTCATATTCTAATGTAGATTTAGCTCCTTTAACCACAAAAGTTACCTCGTGATTACCACCCACATTATTCTCAAATGCAGACAAGTAGACAAAAACTGACTTAACATTGCCAGTCGGAATAGTGACTAAATCAAGCTCATTCTTTGATTTTAGCCCTTTAATAGGGCTTTCAAAACTGATGGAAACCTGCATATCTTGTTCAGTTTTATTCATTATTTTAAGTTCGTATTTGTTACGAATAGAACCGTCTGACAACTGTACAAATAATGGCTGCCTATCATGCAACACCTTCAAATCCAATGGCGCTAAAGTACTCATTCCGTAATACAACACCGATAAAGCCGCTACTAAAATCGAGCTGTACACAATCACTCTTGGTCTTTTATAAAGTGGTTTAGGCTCTTGTTTAAATTCAAGTTCTGACAAAGAAGTATAACGAATCAAGCCTTTTGGCTTGCCCACCTTTTCCATTACCGAATCACAAGCATCAATACAAAGTCCACAAGTAATGCAGCCATATTCTTGACCTTTACGAATATCAACTCCAGTTGGGCACACAGCTACACATTGGTGACAATCAATACAGTCTCCATTACCTTCAACAAACTGGCCTTTTTTAAGTTTACCGCGACTCTCTCCGCGATAATGATCGTAAGTTGGCATTATACTTTGACTGTCTACCATCGCTCCTTGTATACGAGCATATGGACAAACCCATAGACAGGTTTGCTCACGCATGAAACCAGCAAAAATATAAGCGCCCAATGCAATGGCGACAGTAATAGTTAAAGTGGTTATAGTTATCTCTGCATTAAAGTAATCTGCCCAAGTCACTCCAAAATAGAGCATCCAAGTGATACCGGAAAATAACGCAATAGAAATCCATATTGTATGCTTAATCACTTTGGTTTTTAGCTTATGAAAACTCATCGGTGCTTTATCGAGCTTGCGCCGTTTCATTGGCGCACCCTCAACCTTAGCTTCTACCCAGGTAAAAATATCTGTCCAAATTGTCTGAAAGCAAAAATACCCACAAAAAACTCGCCCCAAAACTGTAGTCATTGCAGCGAGCAAAATCGCTAAAAACAACAACACCATAGTAAGCATCCAAATATCTTGTGGAAAAATTGTAAGGTCAAACAAATGGTATTGTCTATTTTCTACGTCAAAAAATATTGCTTGCTTGTCATTCCAAGTAATATATGGGCCGATAAAAAAAGGCGTCCAGAAAAGAATAGCTATCCACTTAAAATTACGAAATAACCCGCCCATACGCTTAGCATGGATAGTTTCATCACCAAGGTTTTGAACCCACTGCTCACCTTCTTCATATAAGTTATCAAGTTGAATTTTTTTATCACTCATTGTTAATTTTTTTGGTGTTTAAATAACTGCAACATCATAACATCGTTCCCATTTTTTTTCTTGACTTTAATCAAGTAAAGCCAACAAAACTGGCAACACCTATTAAAAACACGTATCTGATATAATGTTCAATTTTTAAGAATAAACTAACCATGAAAGAAATTATTGAAGCTGCTTTTGAAGATAGAGCAAACATCAACCCACAAAATGTTTCCACTGAAGTTAAACAAGCTGTTAATGAAGCAATTCGCATGCTTGATTCAGGTGAAGCACGTGTTGCTCAGCAACAAGGCGTAGGTGATTGGGTCGTTAACGAGTGGCTGAAAAAAGCAGTACTACTTTCTTTTAGAATTGAAGACAATGCACCAATGCAAGGTGGATTTACGCAATATTATGACAAGGTTCCGTCTAAATTCGCTGACATGTCTGCTGACGAATTCAAAGCAACAGGTGTTCGCGTTGTACCGCCAGCAAGTGCACGTCGAGGCTCATATATCGCAAAAGATACCGTGCTAATGCCATCTTACGTCAACATTGGCGCTTACGTTGATTCTGGCTCTATGGTTGACACTTGGGCGACTGTTGGCTCATGTGCGCAAATTGGTAAAAACGTACACCTATCAGGTGGCGTTGGTATTGGTGGCGTTCTAGAGCCACTCCAGGCTAGCCCAACTATTATTGAAGACAATTGTTTTATTGGTGCTAGATCAGAAGTAGTTGAAGGGGTTATTGTAGAAGAAGGCGCTGTGATTTCAATGGGTGTTTATATTGGACAATCGACTAAAATTTTCAATCGTGAAACAGGCGAAGTGACTTATGGTCGCATTCCTGCGGGCTCAGTTGTGGTCTCAGGCAACTTGCCTTCTAAAGATGGTACTTACTCTTTATATTGCGCGGTAATCGTTAAACAAGTAGATGCCAAAACCCGTTCAAAAGTTGGTATTAACGAGTTATTAAGAGGCATTTAGTCTATTGTTATACAACAAAAAAACCCGCCGTAAGGCGGGTTTTTTTGTTGATTGTTTATGTTGTTAATTAATGGCGTGTAATCAAAGCGAATATAACCGCAACAAATGCTAAGCCAACTAGTCCATCTGAGCCAAGGCTGGCCAAAATGGCCGCAATGGTACCAAAAATATCGCTACCAATAAACGACATACCTTAAGCGCCTGTAACCAAGACTACTTGAACCACAACAACTAAAGCAATTAACGCAATACCTGCTTTGGTTAGTTTTTGATGAAAAAAAACACAAAAAAGCAGTGTTAATAATACTAAATTTTGAAAAAATACGGAATTTTTAGTGATAAACTGATTATTGGGTCACGGATAGTGCTATTCCGATGAAAATTAGCATTCCAATGTAATTATTATGCAAAAAAGCTCTAAAACAAGCCGATTTATCTCTATTTTTGATTAAAAACTGATGATAGATCATTAATAACGCACTCAAAATAACCGAAATATCGTAAAAAATGCTCATTTTGAAAATTTCTGAAATTTCTAACAAGATACTAATAAGCGCTATTTGCAATATGGCAAGAATCAATCGGTCGTATTGTGCGAATAAAACCGCTGTAGATTTCACCCCAATTTTTAAGTCTTCATCTCGATCCGCCATCGCATACATCGTGTCGTAAATCACTGTCCAAATCAGTGTGGCTGAAAATACCCACCAAGCAGAACTAGGAACCACGTCACTACTAGCTGAAAACGCCATGGGCACACTCATTGCAAAAGCGCAGCCCAATACAAACTGTGGCAGATGCGTCCAGCGCTTGGTAAAGGGATACAAAGTAGCCAAGAAAGCTGCAATAAATGCCAGCTGAACTGTTAAGAGGTTTGTTAATAGTACCAATGCAAACGCCAATACAATCAGGCCAAAAAATAATAGCAACGCATTTTTTGGCGAAATTTCTCCAGAAGTAATCGGACGGTGCTGGGTGCGCTCAACAAATTGATCAATTTTACGATCCGCATAATCATTAATTACACAACCTGCTGAGCGCATCAACACCACGCCTAATACAAAAATAATTAGCAGTCCTAGCTCTGGCCATCCATCTGCAGCTAAAAACAATGCCCACAGAGTCGGCCATAAAAGCAAGTAAATACCAACAGGCTTATCTAGGCGCATCAAGCGGAAGTAAGCATTCATAGTTTGTCTAAAAATTGTTTCAATTCAATCGACAATGGTGCACTCACTTTTTGAATATCGCCGGTTAGTGGATTGGTGAAAGTGAGCTGGTGTGCGTGTAAAAATAAACGCTTAAGCCCTCGAAACTTAACTTGTCGATCAAATTCTCTATCGCCGTATTTGTCATCACCCGCAATAGCATGTTCGGCATATTGCGCATGGGCACGAATTTGGTGAGTGCGTCCTGTCTCGATAGTCACCTCTACTAATGAAGCGGAAAAATCTTCTTGAGTAAAATTTTTAAGTGGTTGGAAATGGCTGATCGAATGCTTGCCCTTGCTATCAACAACTGTATATCTGGAATTTTGATATAAAGGTGCGTCAATGGTATGGCGTTTTTTTGACCATACACCCTTTACTAAAGCAGTATAGCGTTTTTCCATTTCGTGCTTATTGAGCTGTTCATGTAAATTTTTAAGTACGCTACGCTTTTTGGCAATTAACAGCACGCCTGAGGTAGCGCGATCTAGGCGATGCACTAGCTCAATAGGCTCTTTGTAAACCGATCTAAGCGCTTCAATAACCCCTGTATCAACCCCACTCCCACTATGAACAGCTACGCCACTTGGCTTATTAACAATGAGCAAACCCTTGTCTTCGTAAATAATAGCGTCCAATAGAACTTTTTTGAGACTATCTGAGACATGTGCTGGTTTTTTCTCACTCACATTAATAGGTGGAATGCGCACAACATCATCTAGTTGGAGTTTGTAGTCTGCTTTTTTCCTGCCCTTGTTCACTCGCACTTCGCCTTTACGAATAACTCGGTAGATATGCGACTTGGGCACACCTTTAAGAATTTTTAGCAAAAAATTATCCAGACGTTGGCCTGTTGAGAACTCATCAACGGTTTGAAAAGAAACGGCCATTAGCTGGAAAAGAACAAACGCTTAAAATTTTGAGTGGTAGTGTTTGCAATCTCTTCAACACTCACACCTCGAATTTCGGCCAATTTTTGCGCAACATAATAAGTATAAGCCGGGGAATTAGGCTTGCCACGATTTGGAACAGGGGTTAAATAAGGTGCATCTGTCTCTACAAGAAGTCGATCTGCAGGTACTTTTTTAGCCACTTCGCGCAATGCACCCGCACTTTTGAAAGTGATAATCCCAGAAAATGAAATGTAAAAACCCAAATCAAGTGCCGCTTCGGCGGTTGCCCAATCTTCAGAAAAACAATGCATAACTCCTGCCTGTGCTTTTTCCTCTTGCATAATACGAATGGTGTCTTCTTTGGCTTCTCTTGTATGAATAATCATCGGCTTACCTGATTGATTAGACGCAGCAATATGGCGTCTAAAACGATCTCTTTGCCAATCGGCGGAATCTTTTTCAACATGAAAATAATCCAGTCCCGTCTCCCCAATAGCTATAATTTTGTCATTATCCGCCAATGCTAATAACTCTTCAATACTAGGATCTTTGCCTACCTGCTCAGTAGGATGTACACCGACAGAGGCATAAATTGATGCATGCTTTTTAGCCAGCGAAAACACGTCATCAAAATGTTCTAAGTCGATACAAACACAAAGAAACTCTTTAACCGAAAGCTCCTGTGCATGAGCCAACATACTTTCAATGCTGCCGCCAAATTGATCAACATCAACGCGATCTATATGACAATGAGAATCAACAATATGCATACTATAAACCGAGTTTTTTTAGCCAATTTTTGGCTTTATCATCTAAATCATCCGTTAGGGTGTTTAGTTTTTTTTGCAATTGACGATTAACACTTTCTTTAATTTCTCGCTCATTCAGCCTCAAGCCGTTTTTCTCAACCTCGGTTTGAATGCGTGTAAGCGCTACTTTCATAATCTCTGCGCCAACTTGCGCTAGAGGAATGCCATTTTGTCCGCCAAAATTATGGATCGTTAAATCTGGCACAACGACAGTATCCTTAAACCACTGAGTATCAATAAAGAGCTGAGTATTAATGAAATTTAGCTGCTTAATCTTTACGCGATAAGACGGGACATGGTTTTGTTTTTTAGTTTGATTAGTTAAAGTGATAGGCTGTGTGTTTTTAGCGTTTTGATTTAATTGTTTTAAAAGCTCTACCAAATTCACCTGCGATTTATTTTGCTCTAGAGTGAATAACAATCCATCAAACTCTAACTGCTCCAAGGTGACTAAATCATCCTGAGTTTGCTCAGCAAAGGAGGCGCTTAAATGATTTAAGACAAAGGCATTTTTATTGGAAAAATTAGCTGGGTTTGCCACCTCAACAAAATCAATATTTACCTGGGTCTGCTCCCAATCACTCCTAAACTCGCCAATTGTCACCGAAGAACCAACTGATTTTTGCGCGTAAGATTCAAGTGCGTTTTTGGCTAATGTATCAAACCAAACAATCAAAGCAATAACACTAGCAAGAATGATTGCAAATAAAGTATATAGGATTTTTTTCATATTTAATTAGGTTGTATTTCCAAAAAATAACGCTGATCGGATACATAAGGCACGCTAACTTGGTGCGCTTTTAATGTAAAGTTATCAAGTATCTCTTTAGTAAAATGATCACCTTTCATTAATAAATAGTGACCATTATCACACAATAAATGCTTAGTTAGGCCCAAGGTTTTTTCAACTTCTGCAAAAGCTCTGGATGTAATTTGTCCAAAGCATTGCTCAGGCTGGTAGTTTTCAACTCGCTGATTTACAACTGTAAGATTTTTTAGCCCTAGCTGTGTTTTTGCAAATTGCATAAATCGACATTTTTTACCCACACTATCGAGCACACTCACGCTCAACTCGGGAAACATAATACTAATAACAATACCAGGTAGACCTGCTCCAGCACCAACATCAAGCAAAGGTGTTTGTTGGATATAAGGTGTCACTGAAAGACTATCGAGCAGATGTTTTTTAACCCCTGCCTCTATGTTGCGAATAGCGCTTAAATTATAGGTTTTGTTCCATTTAATGATGAGCTCTAAATACTGTAATAGTGTCGATGCCTGCACGTCATCAAGCTGAATATTCATTTTTTTAGCGCCATCTATTAACAAAGCTTTGGCGTTCATGACTTTTTATAGGTTTTGAGGTAGACCAATAAAATAGAAATAGAAGCTGGGGTAACACCTTGGATTCGGCTCGCTTGTCCAATAGTTTCTGGCTGGTACTGTGTTAACTTCTGGCGCACTTCTGCCGACAAAGCCTGTATTGCATTGTAATCCATATCCTCAGATAGAGCGGTATTTTCATTTTTTCGGTATTTTTCAATTTCATCAAGTTGGCGCTTAATATAGCCAGCATATTTGATTTGATTTTCCACCACGCCAATCAATTTATCATCACTCAAATAAGGCTTTCCAGCATCAATCTGACTTAAGATTTTATAGTCAACTTTAGGGCGTTTAAGCAACTCCAACAATGAATATTCATGGTTAAGCTTCTGGCCCAATACTGCATCCGCCTGTGTGTCGCCAGCTTGAACCCAAGTACTTTCCAAACGCTGTTTTTCTTGCTCAACGGTTGCATATTTTTGCTCGAATGCTTGATACCTTTTTTCACTAATAAGTCCTAGTTTTCTAGCCATGGGACTTAAGCGCTCATCGGCATTATCCTCACGCAATAGCAATCGATATTCCGCACGTGATGTGAACATGCGGTATGGTTCGTTTGTACCTTTAGTGATTAAATCATCCACCATCACACCAATGTAACTTTCATCGCGCTTTGGTAGCCACGCCTCTTTGCCTTGAACAGCGCACGCTGCATTAACCCCTGCCAATAATCCTTGTGCCGCTGCCTCCTCATAGCCCGTGGTTCCGTTAATTTGTCCAGCGAAGTACAAATTTGCAATACGCTTAACCTCTAGTGTTTGTTTCAAACCCCGTGGATCAAAAAAATCGTATTCAATGGCATAACCAGGACGAACAATTTGCGCATTTTCAAAACCTCTAATCGAATGAATAAAGTCGACTTGCACTTCGTATGGCAGGGAAGTTGAAATACCATTTGGATAAACTTCATTCGTAGTTAAACCTTCTGGCTCCACAAAAATTTGGTGCGAATTGCGCTCTTCAAAACGCACAATTTTATCTTCAATAGAAGGGCAATATCTTGGGCCGATTCCTTCAATATTTCCGGTATACATTGGCGAGTCTTTCAAGCCAGCACGAATAAAGTCATGCGCTTTTTCATTAGTGTGGGTGATAAAACACGAGATTTGCTCTGGGTGGTCAGACGACCTACCCATAAAAGAAAAGCTTGGTAGCGGTTGGTCACCTGGCTGTTCTTGCATAAGTGAATAATCTAGTGTGCGTCCATCTAGCCTTGGTGGCGTTCCTGTTTTAAGTCTTCCGACGCCCAAATCATACTCTCGAAGTTTTTTAGAGAGCGGGTTTGAAGGGGCGTCACCGGCTCGACCACCTTGGAAATTTTTCTGGCCAATGTGGATAATACCGCCCAAAAAAGTACCCGAGGTTAAGATCACTTTATCTGCGCTAAAGATTAACCCCATTTGCGTGACCACACCTGTGACCACATCATTTTCAATCACTAAGTCATCGACTGCTTGTTGAAATAAGGATAAATTTTCTTGATTTTCTAATGCATAGCGAATAGCCGCCTTATACAACACCCGGTCAGCTTGCGCGCGCGTTGCTCGAACAGCAGGACCTTTTGAAGCATTTAAAGTACGAAACTGAATGCCCGCTTTGTCAATCGCGCTAGCCATCGCACCACCCATAGCATCAATTTCTTTTACCAAATGTCCTTTGCCAATCCCACCAATAGCGGGATTACAGCT
This sequence comes from Pseudomonadota bacterium, assembly GCA_022600395.1. Lineage (GTDB taxonomy): Bacteria > Pseudomonadota > Gammaproteobacteria > PS1 > Pseudothioglobaceae > Thioglobus_A. The sequence goes on from JAHZKM010000063.1 coordinate 13,951, forward strand.
CATCTGTCCTAGGGTTTCAATATTATGTGAGACCAATAAGGTGTCAACTCCCATTCGTGCAGAGGCGAGCGCTGCCTCCGTGCCTGCATGCCCGCCGCCAATAACAATAACTGAATAATGTGGTTTTTGACTCATAGGTTTTCCTTTAGTAATAAAAAAGGCTCGTCATAAACGAGCCCTTCTGATACCTGATCGTTGGGCGCTTACTTAACGTCTGCGTCTAACTCACCTGCTGCATATTTTTGACTCATTTTATCTAATGAAGTTACTGTAATTTTATCTGCCTGTCCTGCTGAACCAAATGCCTCAAAACGTGCAGCAACAATATCGCTCATGGCAATTGTAGCTTCTCTATAGAATTTACGTGGATCAAAGTTTGCTGTGTTTTCAGCTAAGTGCTTACGAATCGAACCGGTAGAGGCCATTCTCAAGTCAGTATCGATGTTAACTTTACGCACACCATTTTTAATGCCTTCTTGAATTTCGCTTACTGGTACACCATAAGTTTGACCCATGTCGCCACCGAAATCGTTGATGATTTTTAACCAGTCTTGTGGCACTGAAGAAGAACCATGCATTACTAAATGTGTATCTGGAATGCGTGCATGAATTTCTTTAATACGGTCAATACGTAAAATCTCACCTGTTGGCTCTTGAGTAAACTTATAAGCGCCATGTGAAGTACCAATTGCGATTGCCAAAGCATCAACATTTGTTGCTTTTACAAAATCAGCCGCTTCTTCAACACCTGTTAATAACATATCAAGATCTAATTTTCCTTCAGCACCATGACCATCTTCCTCGCCCATTTCGCCAGTTTCTAATGAACCTAAACAGCCTAGTTCGCCTTCAACAGAAACACCTCCCGCGTGAGCCATAGCCACAACGTTTTTAGTCACGTCAACATTGTACTCAAACGAAGCAGGTGTCTTACAATCTGCTTCTAAAGAGCCGTCCATCATTACTGATGAAAAGCCTGATTGAATCGAACGTAAACATACTGCTGGCTCTGAACCATGATCCTGGTGCATAACAACTGGAATATGAGGATACATCTCAGTTGCAGCTAAGATTAAGTGGCGTAAAAATGGTTCACCTGCATATCCACGAGCACCTGCAGAACCCTGCATAATTACTGGCGAGTTAGTTCTGTCGGCTGCTTCCATGATTGCATGGACCTGCTCCATATTGTTAACGTTAAACGCTGGCATACCATAGCTGTTTTCAGCAGCATGGTCTAATAATTCTCTTAATGAAATTAACATATTTTCTCCTTTACTTGATTACTTTTTAATAGTTGGTGTCACCGACACGAAGAATTTTCATCATGTTAGTTCCACCTGATTTATCTTTATACATTCCTTTGGTTAATACTACCAAATCTCCATCTTCAACAACACTTATTTTTGTCAGTGTATCAACAACTTTTTGATTAACATCTGACCATTCTGAGCTTGTATCTTTGTCAATTCCGCAAGGGTATACGCCACGAAAAAGCGTCACTTTACGCAAGGTTTTAATATTATCAGACATTGCGTAAATTGAAATTCCTGAACTAATCCTTGACATCCACATAGCAGTCTTTCCGGTTTGCGTTAAGGAAGCGACTACTTTAGCACCTAAATGATTCGCTGCATACATAGCACTCATAGCAATAGTTTCATCAACATACTCAAATGACTCGTTTAATCGATGATGCGATTCTTTGGCGATTGGATTTTTTTCAGCTTCAAGGCAAACCTCTGCCATTGTTTGAACTGCATTTTTAGGATAATTGCCGGCCGCTGTTTCTGCTGAAAGCATCACTGCATCTGTACCATCAAGCACCGCATTAGCTACGTCAAACACTTCAGCGCGTGTTGGGATTGGATTTTCAATCATGGATTCAAGCATTTGCGTTGCCGTAATCACAATACGATCATTAGATCTCGCCATTTGAATAAGTCGTTTTTGTTGTGCTGGCAGTTGTGCATCTCCAATTTCAACACCCAGATCACCTCGAGCCACCATGATGCCGGCTGATTCTTTAATAATGTCCAAAATTGTTGCTTCTTCGAGTGACTCTGCACGCTCAATTTTTGATATAACGCCTGCTGCACAACCTGCTTGAGCGAGCAAACTCTTGGTTTCACGAACATCATCGCCATTAATTGGAAAGGATAGAGCAACATAATCAGCCTCGGCTTTAGCCGCAATCAAAATGTCTTTTTTGTCTTTGTCAGTCAGTGCGTTAGCTGACAAACCACCGCCACGCAAATTAATTCCTTTTTTATCTGATAAAACGCCACCTTGAGTCACGATCGTATTAATCTTATTAACTTCAATATTGCTCACTTCTAAGACAATTTTTCCGTCATCCAAGATCAGAATATCGCCCGGCTTAACTTCTTGTGGCAAAGTTTTATAGGCAATCCCTACAGAATCTTGATTACCTGATAATTCATCTTGATCTGCATCTAACGCAAAATGATCGCCGTTATTTAAAGTGATTTTTATACCGTCTTTAAAAGAAGCGGTACGAATCTTTGGACCTTGCAGGTCCATCAATACTCCAATATAAGTATTATGTGCATGCGCCCAATCGCGAACAGCTTTAACCCTGCCTAAGTGCTCCGCTTCAGAGCCATGCGAAAAGTTTACGCGTACAACATTAACACCTGCTTCTAGAATGCTATCTAAAACTCCCGGTTTATCAGTCGCTGGACCAAGCGTTGCTAATATTTTAGTTCTTCTGATCAAGCGTTACTCCGCTGCTCTTTGCTCTAGAATTTCTACTGCTGGTAACTTTTTACCTTCTAGGAACTCTAGAAAAGCACCACCACCCGTTGAAATATAGCTAACTTTATCTTCAATATCATACTTATCTACGGCCGCTAGCGTATCACCACCGCCTGCAATTGAAAACGCATCAGACTCGGCAATCGCCATCGCTAATGTTTTTGTGCCACCTTCAAATTGGTCAAACTCAAATACACCTACTGGACCATTCCAAACAATCGTACCTGCATTTTTCATAATCTCAGCTAATTCGTTTGCTGAATTTGGACCAATGTCAAAAATCATATCGTCTTCAGCAACTTCGCTAGAAGCTTTGGTCTCAGCTGCCGCTGTTTCAGAAAATTCCTTGCCTGTTACTACATCTGTTGGCACTGGAATTTCACAGTCTTGCATTAATTTTTCAGCAGTTGGAATTAGGTCATTTTCACATAAAGACTTTCCTACATTATGGCCTTGCGCTGCGATAAATGTATTAGCAATACCACCACCAACAACTAGCTGATCGACAATCTTAGAGAGTGACTCTAATACAGTTAGCTTAGTTGAAACTTTTGAACCACCAACAATCGCTACCATTGGACGCTTAGGATTGTCTAGCGCTTTTCCTAAAGCCTCAAGTTCACCTGAAAGTAATGGGCCAGAACAAGCAACTGGTGCATACTTAGCCACACCATGTGTCGAAGCTTGTGCACGGTGTGCTGTTCCAAATGCATCCATTGCAAAGATATCACACATCGCCGCCATTTGCTTTGATAACGCATCATCATTTGACATTTCACCTTTGTTAAAACGTACGTTTTCACATAGAACGACTTCGCCGTCGTTCATTTCAACACCATTTAGCCAATCCTTTTCTAAGCGCACTGTAACACCCAAAATTTCTGTTAAACGATCTGCAACGGGTTGCAAAGTAAATTCCTCACTGTATTCTCCCTCAATCGGGCGACCGCGGTGTGACATTAGTAAAACTTTAGCACCTTGTTTCATCGCCATTTGAATAGTTGGAACTGATGCTTTAATACGCTTATCACTGGTCACAACACCATTTTTGATAGGTACGTTTAAATCTTGACGAATTAAAACTTTTTTAGAGCTAAGATCTAAATCTGATAAATTGATAACTGACATTGTTTTCTCCTAGTTATTTATGCAATTGACTGATTAACAATGTTAATCAGTGCTTGCTCAACAGGATCGATGACTTCTGACAAGTCTAAATCGGTCAATTGAGCAATATGTTTGGCGGGTGATGCCATGCCAACCTTGGTGGCACCATCCTTAGTATATACCGAGATTCGACAAGGCAGCACACTGGCTAAATCCATATCTTTCTCTAGGATATTTTTTGCAACCACTGGATTGCAAATTTCAAACACGTGACATTCTTGTTCTAATGTCTGGCCTTTTGAGGCTAGCGTTTGTTTAATATCGTAAGAATGCAAAATTCCAAACTTGTTGTTTGGAACGGCTTCTTTTAATTTTTCAATAACTTCTTCAACACTAAGTTGAGAGTCTTTGATGATTAAGTCTGGCATATATAAACACGGCCCGAACAACGAGCCGAATTTTAGTAGTTAAGCAACATGCTCAACTAAACGAAGCATGTTACAAGTGTAACCATACTCATTATCGTACCAAGATACAACTTTTACAAACGTATCATCAAGTGCAATACCTGCACCTGCATCAAAGATTGAAGACTGACTAATACCACGGAAGTCAGAAGAAACAACTGCTTCTTCAGTGTAACCCAATGTACCTTTCATAGAACCTTCTGAAGCCTCTTTCATCGCTGCACAAATTTCTTCGTAAGTTGCAGGCTTATCAAGCTCACAAGTTAAGTCAACTACTGAAACGTCAACTGAAGGAATACGGAAAGCCATACCTGTTAATTTACCATTAAGCTCAGGTAATACAACACCTACTGCCTTAGCAGCACCTGTTGATGAAGGAATGATGTTCTCAAATACTGCACGTCCACCTCTCCAATCTTTCATTGAAGGGCCGTCAACAGTCTTCTGCGTTGCAGTAGATGCGTGAACAGTAGTCATCAAACCACGCTTTAAGCCCCAGTTATCATTGATAACTTTTGCCATTGGCGCAAGACAGTTAGTCGTACAAGATGCTGCTGAAACGATTGCTTGGCCTGCGTACTCTTCATGGTTTACACCGTATACAAACATTGGTGTGCCATCTTTAGAAGGTGCTGATTGAACCACTTTCTTAGCACCTGCATCGATATGCGCTTGACAAGACTCTTCTGTTAAGAAGAAACCCGTGCAATCGATTACGATATCTGCACCAATCTCATCCCACTTAAGGTCTGCAGGGTTGCGTTCAGCTGAAAGACGAACCTTCTTGCCGTCGATAATAAAGTTATTTCCCTCAACTACTACTTCACCATCAAAACGACCTTGTGCTGTGTCGTACTTAAGCATATATGCTAAGTAATCATTTTCTAATAAGTCATTAATACCAACTACTTCTAATTCAGGGAAGTCCTTTTTAATTGCACGAAATGCCATGCGACCAATACGACCAAAACCATTAATACCTACTTTAATTGTCATCTTTACTACTCCTTTTACTTTTATTGCTTTATATCTAAATGATATAAATCTTTACAAACATAAGTCGAAAAAACAAACATCGACCGATGTTAATTCTTAATTTAGCCTAATACTTTTTTTGCTGTTGCAACAACGTTATCAACCGTAAAGCCAAATTCTTTAAATAATTCACCTGCTGGTGCTGACTCACCGAATGTTGTCATACAAACTAGTCCACCATCTAAGCCGACATACTTGTACCATGAATCGCCCACACCTGCTTCAATAGCAACACGTTTAACACCTGGTGTTAATACTGAGTCTTTGTAAGCTTGGTCTTGCGCATCAAACGCATCAGTACACGGCATTGAAACCACACGAACATTTGCATCCATGGCATCAGCTGCTTCAACTGCTAAACCAACTTCAGAACCAGTTGAAATAAAGATAATATCAGCATCGCCATCACAATCTTTAAGTACGTATCCACCTTTTTCAATGTTAGCAACTTGTTCAGCAGTTCTAGGCTGAGGGGTTAGTGCTTGACGCGAGAATACTAATGCTGTTGGCGCATCGCCACGCAACATTGCCATCTTCCAAGAAACTGCAGACTCAATTGCATCACAACCTCTCCATGTTTGGAAGTTTGGAATCATGCGCATAGTTGCCATTTGTTCAACTGGCTGATGTGTCGGGCCATCTTCACCCAAACCAATGGAATCATGCGTGTAAACATAAATTGTACCGATCTTCATCAAAGCAGACATACGAAGTGCATTACGCATAAACTCCATAAACATAAAGAATGTTGCGCCGTAAACTTTGAAACCACCATGCAAAACCATACCGTTCATCATGTGTGCCATACCAAACTCACGAACACCCCATGAGATATAGTTACCGTTAGCATTATCAGCATTTACTTTAACTGTACCTGACCAGTTAGTTAAATTAGAGCCTGTTAAGTCAGCCGAGCCACCAAACATTTCTGGTAATAATGGTCCCATTGCTTCGATAGCTTTTTGAGATGCTTGACGTGATGCAATGTTTGGCATTTCTTCTTGAGTGCTTGCAATAAACTTATCCATTTCCATTTCAAAGTTTGCTGGCAATGTGCCTGCCATACGACGCTCAAATTCAGATGCGTCTTCAGGGAATTCGGCCTTATATGCTGCAAATGCATCATTCCAAGCTGCTTCGTCTGAAGCGCCCTGCTCTTTATGATCCCAACCTGCATAAATATCAGCAGGAATCTCAAATGGCGCCGAATCCCAGCCTAACTCCTTACGAGTTGCTGCAATTTCTTCGTCACCTAATGGTGCGCCATGACAGTCATGCGAACCACATAAATTTGGCGAACCAAAACCGATAACTGTTTTACAACAGATCAAAGATGGCTTATCTGTGACTGCTTTAGCTTCAGTAATTGCTTTATTAATTGCATCAGAATCATGACCATCAACGGCTACAACATGCCAATCATAAGAATTGAAACGTCCTGGCACACCTTTTTCCATCCAATCACCAATATGGCCATCAATTGAAATATCGTTATCATCCCAGAATGCGATTAGCTTACCTAATCCTAATGTACCGGCCATTGCACAAGCCTCATGCGACAAGCCTTCCATCAAACAACCATCGCCCATAAATACATAAGTGTTGTGATCCACAATAGTATGGCCTGGCTTGTTAAACTGTGCGCCTAATGTACGCTCAGCAATTGCCATACCAACAGCGTTAGTAATACCTTGGCCTAGCGGGCCAGTTGTAGTCTCAATACCTTCTGCATAACCATACTCAGGATGGCCTGCTGTTTTAGCATGCAATTGACGAAAGTTTTTAATATCGTCCATGCTTAATTCAAAACCTGTTAAGTGTAACAACGAGTACATCAACATTGAGCCGTGACCATTCGATAACACAAAACGATCGCGATCAGCCCACTTGGAACTAGTTGGGTTGTACTTCATATGATCATTCCAAAGTACTTCAGCAATATCTGCCATGCCCATTGGTGCACCCGGGTGGCCTGAATTTGCTTTTTGAACGGCGTCCATGCTTAAAGCGCGAATCGCGTTCGCTAGATCTCTGCGTGATGGCATATTGAATTTCCTTAAATGCAAAAAAGAGCAATTATACTTATATACTTGAAAAATTTCAAGACAACCCTAGAGTGTTGATCCAATAGGTTTTAATCTAAAAAAATAGAGTGTTGCAAAATTATTAACGCATTCGGGTATTATAAAGTCACATTTATTAATATAAACTTAAGCGAGAAGACATGAAGTTATATGCTCCGTGGGAAAAGGCCTTTGAAAAGATATCAACTCCGTTTGAACACTTTATTCATGCTCAAACTACAACCGGAAGGGTTTTAATGTTTATGACGGTATTTGCATTGATTTTAGCCAATACCCCACTAACAGAAAATTATGAACACTTATTCCACACTAAAATAGGTATTAGTGTCGGCTCTTGGAATTTATCACATACCGTCCACCATTGGATCAATGATGGTCTTATGACTTTGTTCTTCTTTTTAATTGGCTTAGAAATAAAAAGGGAAATATTGGTAGGCGAGTTATCAAATATAAAAGTAGCAGCTTTGCCTATTTTGGCTGCTATTGGTGGCATGGTTTTTCCTGCGTTAATTTACTTTAGTCTTAATGCAAATGAGATTGGCTCTAACGGATGGGGAGTGCCCATGGCCACAGATATTGCATTTGCAATTAGTATATTAGTTTTGCTAGGCAAGAGAATTTCAACAGCATTAGTAACGTTTTTAGCTGCACTGGCCATTGTTGATGATCTAGGTGCAGTTTTGGTGATTGCAATATTTTACACCGATCAAATTCATATGATACCGCTCGCCCTCTCTGGCGTTGCCTTTTTGACTTTAATCGCTTTTAATCGTTTTGGCATTCACACAGTGCTACCTTATTTTATTGTTGGGGCGATCATGTGGCTTTTTGTACTAGAATCAGGCGTCCACGCCACTATTGCAGGTGTTGTTGCTGCCATGGCGATCCCCTCAAGGCCAAAACAAACTTCCCTAAAACTCTCTAAAGATACAAAAAAATTACTTAATGAATATGATACGTATCCTATATGTGAAAATCACATGCTTCATGAAAATCAAAAAGCTATCCTAATCAATATTAAAGACAAGATTAGCGCTGTCAGATCTCCGGCTGGAAGGCTTGAACATGATCTACACCTTCCAGTAGCTCTCGTGGTTATTCCTTTGTTTGCACTGGCAAATGCTGGCATTGCAATAGATTTCAATTCAGTTGGCGCTGTTATTGTTGAGCCTATATCAATGGGAATCATCTTAGGCCTTGTCTTAGGAAAGGTAATTGGTATATTTGGTGTTTCTTGGCTTGCTATAAAATTAAAAATCGCAAAACTTCCAGATCAAAGCAGCATGAGCCAGGTCTTTGGTGTTGCGCTTTTAGGTGGAATTGGCTTTACTATGTCTATATTTATAGCAGAGCTAGCGTTCTTAGGATCGCCTGAACTCATCTTTCAAGCCAAGATCGGGATCCTATCAGCTTCCTTATTCGCCGGATTATTTGGATTTCTATGGTTGAAATACGTTGCTCAAGGCCCAGACTCTCTTAAAGATTAGTAAAAGAAACGCGCTATTTTGAACAAAAAAAGACCCTTGAAAAGGGCATTAAATAGATGGGCATAACACCTAGCCATTTGTATTTGTTTTTATCCTAAGGCATTTATAATATTCACATGAAGATTTACTTACTCTCCATGTTGTTATTTCTTGCATCATCTATCTCTTATTCTAGTGTGATTGATAATTACCTTAATTCTCAGCCTGAGAAAAGTATGGTTTGCTGGGAGGAGGACAAATGGGTCAAATACGAACTAAGGGGAGATAAGTTAATTCTAGGTGACTTATTTAAACTGCCCATTCTTGAAAAAAAAGGTGATATATATGCCACTAAATACTTCGGTAGTGACTTAATTATAGATTTCAGGAAAAACAAAATTACAATGAAAAATACTGTCTTTGCACTCGGTGGCGATTTGGTTTTAGATTGCCGAGAATATCAATAAAACCATTAATACTGAGGCTCTTCCGCCCCCTCTAGCTGATAAAACATAGACAAAAAAGAGCGTGAGGAACAATTAAATAACTGAAAAAAAGCGCTAGTGTAGCCCGAGATATTTAATAAGAAACGTTGAAAAGGCTATAAGCCTTATAGAATATGGTGGTTATAGGTGGACTTGAACCACCGACCCCAGCATTATGAATGCTGTGCTCTAACCAGCTGAGCTACATAACCAAAGAGCGTGTATTATCAATAGATTTGGCAATAATGTCAATAGCTAAGCAATAATAATTGTTGCAATTAACATTAGGATGATACCTCGATTTAAGTTAATTGACGTTGGTATCGTCGTTTTTAAATCGATCAAAATAGTGACGAACAATTGTACCCGTTGGTTTATTCTCAACTTTAGAGAAAATCACGTAACTAATTATCGCATTCAATAACAACGTTACGATTAGCCCTTCAAAAATACCAACTTTAAACACTAAAATAGCACATAAAGATCCAAGTAGGAGTGCGTACGGGCCAAACTGGGCAACATGGAGTAGGCCAAGCACCATTTTAATGCCCACAAAAATCATGATGATAGCTAGTGCAAAATATGGCAAATAATCCAAATACTGAGAGTTAAAAACAAAAAATGTGATCATTAGTCCAATCACTAAAACTGATAATTTTGTATAGGCGCCAGCTAGGCGATTTGTTGAGCTTTTAGCCAAGCCATCTAAGTTGGTCATACCTCCAAAAAAACTTGCGCCCATATTAGAAACCCAAATAGACAACAAGCTATTATTACTATCACAAGGCCTTTCCAGTGGATCAATTTTTTCAATCGCTGCGTTACTCATCACCTGCTCGATCACGTCAACTACAGCTAACATTAAAGCAAAGAAGATAGCATATACCCACATATAGGTGGTATTAAAGTCTGGAATTGGCAGGCCCAACTCAAAACTAACGTCTTCAACTTTTAACATTTTGACTTCAAAAAATTGTGAAACAACAATACCTAGAAAAATTAATACAAAATACGGTATAGCCGGCTTGGTATCTTTGTATTTTTTAAACAGAGATAGAAAAACCACTGCGCCAATTACCGAAAGTATTACCACTGTAATTCTATCGGGCGTCCAAAAAGTCTCTGTAGCCGACAGACCTATTGGCAGAGTCCACAAAAACGGCAAAAACTTTAAAGCAATCTTAAGGCCAATACCGGCTAATAGTCCTTCCACAAGATAAGTTGGTACGGCTTGAAGTAAATATCGCTGCCAATTAAACTTCCATATAACAGCCTGAAAAGTAGCAGTCATAAAAATAATAAATGCCATATTCTGAATGCCAAAAGTTGCCACGCCCATAGCTAAAATAGGCGCTAATCCTGCAGCAATGCCCGGAGCGCCAATGAAGTTTCCTGGACGGAACCAAGCAAAAATAAACCCAATAAATGAAGCAAAAGCAACTGTTGCCAGTCCTACTTGAATTGGATAATCTGACATGAGCGCAATACCAATTGATAGCGGAATCGCCATCGTTGCTGTAATAACGCCTGCTTGAATATCTTGAACTACAAACTCTTTTCTAAAAGCAGCTGAACCATAGCTTTGCTCTTTTGCTGTAGCTTCTCCCATAATACCTCCCCTCAATATTAGTTATTTTTCTAGCTTTGACAAAAATATCAACAAAATGCTAATTATCTTAACTTGGAATTATTTTATCGAAATAAAATTTTATAGGTTTGGCATATCGCATAATCTTATCAGGGGTTTTAGCTAATCATTAATTTAAGTCCTTTTAGCAAAACACAATTGATAAAATTAACCATTATGAAAGTTATAAAAGTTGCCTTAACTGGTGGAATCGCTTGCGGAAAGTCTTTGGTAAGCGGCTTATTAAAGTCCATGGGAATAGCGCTCATTGATTTAGATAAAATATCCAAAGAAATTAGTGCGCCAAACACTCAAGGTTTAAAAGAATTAGTTGATAAATTTGGGCCTTCAATTTTAATGCCCGATCAATCACTTAATCGAGAGATGTTACGCCAAATTCTATTTGAAAGTCCTGAAAACCAACAAATTATTGAGGGTATTTTGCATCCAAAAATTTTGGAAAAAATGAAAATGGACATCCAAAATCTTAATCAAAGGCTGGTTGTGGTTGAGGTGCCGCTTTTAGTTGAAAAAAACCTCTCATCATTATTTGATCGAGCCATTGTTGTAAACTCAACCAAGCAAAATCAGCTAAAAAGGCTGATAAAACGCGATCATATCGATCAAAAACTAGCTCAAAAAATTCTTTCAGTGCAGGCGAGTCCAGAGCAAAGGCTCAATTTGTCCAAACAACTGCCAACTGATATTATCGATAATAATTCAGAAATTATCGAAATTGAGCAAAAAGTACAAAAATTGGGTAAAAAATTACTTAATTTGTAGGCGTTTAACTGCTTTTCCACCAATTAGGTGTTCGTTGATAATGTCATCTACATCGTCTTCATCGATATATTGATACCAAATATTATCAGGATAGACCACGGCCACTGGCCCATGCTCGCATCTGCCTAAACAGCGTGATTCGCTAATGCCAATTTTTCCTGCGCCCATAGTCCCATCCGCACGGCACTTATCTTTAGCATAGCGATACATGCGCTCAGCGTCCAACTGAGAGCAGCAAGCTTTGCCGTCTTGGCGTTGATTATTGCAAAAGAAGATGTGTCGGGTGTAAAAATCCATGGATTATCCTTGTATGTCGAGCGCTCTTTGATAACAATGCTTTTTGTCAATACCTGTTATCTTTGCTGCTAATTTTGCCGCTTTTGACGCGCCCATCTCAGCAAGCAAAATAGGCAATATTTTATCTAATTGCGCCTCGCCTTCAATTTTATCATCTTTAGCAATGCTAGAAATCAACACGACAAACTCGCCTTTTTGGTGTGCTTGGTCCGCCTCTAGATAATGAATCAAATTGGGCAGAGTATCTGTCTTAATGGTTTCAAAAGATTTGGTAAGCTCTTTGGCCAAGCACACCGTCCGATCTTTTCCTAAAACGCTGTGCAAATCTTGCACACAGGCCAAAATACGCTTGGGAGATTCATAGAAAATAACCGTTTGTTCATGGTGCGCAATAGCCTGAATGGCTTTGATTCTGGCTGCTTGCTTAGTCGGCAAAAAACCAAAAAAACTAAATTGGTCACTAGCAATGCCAGAGGCGCTCATGGCACTAATCATCGCACTAGCACCTGGAATAGGTGACACCATCACTCCAGCTTTTTTAGCTTCTCGTACCAGTACATAGCCCGGATCGCTGATCAATGGGGTGCCAGCATCGCTAATAAGTGCCATATTTTTACCCTCGAGCAACTCACCGATGATTGCTTGGGTCTTTTGCTTTTCATTGTGTTCGTGAAAAGCGCGCAAATCGGTTTGAATATCGTAATGATTGAGCAAGCGTTTAGAGTGGCGTGTATCTTCTGCCAAAATAACATCTGAATTTTTTAGAGTTTGAATTGCTCTAAAAGTGATATCATCTAAATTACCAATTGGGGTGGCGACAATATAAAGCGTTGGAATCATGTTTAGTATTAAAAGACAAGTTGGCAATCAAGCAGAGAGTATTGCGCTGAACTATCTAACTCAGCAAGGTCTAGTGCTAATTGAACAAAATTATCTGACCAAATTTGGTGAAATAGACATTATTATGCTTGATAAAGTCGAACAAGTATTAGTTTTTGTTGAAGTTCGTTATCGAAAAGATAAGCTATTTGGATCAGCCTCTGACACTGTTACCTCTGTCAAACAGGCAAAAATTATTCGCAGTGCGCAGCGCTACTTACAACAACACGATGAGTTTGATGAATTTATGTGTCGGTTTGATGTTGTAGGGATAGAATCTGATTTAAAATATCCTAAAATAAACTGGATTAAAGATGCGTTCGAAGGCTAATTATTTATGAAAAAATTACTAATTTCTGTTTTTCTAATTGTCAATTCATTTTTGTTAACAAGTTGCTTGCCAGCCATTCAAGGCGCATCAACCATTAGTACCATCATCACCACAACAAACGACAGGCGAAGTGCGGGCGAGGTACTAGATGATCGAACCATTATGCTTAGAATGCTTGCCTGGCCAGGCCAGGATATTATGCTAGAAGACGCACATCTTAATTTTATGGTGTACAACAAAAGCCTCTTGATTACTGGCGAGGTTCCTAATAACGCCACACTTAAACATACCATTCAACAAGCAAAGATTCAAGATCCAAAAATCAAACAGGTATTTAATGAAATTACTGTTGGCCCAAATAGTGGCCTATTAAGCCGCTCTAAAGATGCAGCTATTACTGCACAAATTGAGACGTTATTTCATGATCAAGAAGTATTTCATCCAACACTCGTTCGCGTTATGACTGAAAATCAAACGGTTTATCTCATGGGCGCTGTGACTCAGCGTGAAGCACAAAAAGCAGTAAAGGTTGCGTCTAAGGCTAAATGGGTTAAGAAAATTGTTAAACGCTTCGATTACTTAAAAACTCGCCCTGCTGCAGAAATAGAGCGTGATCGCCAAAGAGAATTAGAAGCACAGAAAAAAGCTGAGTTATTAAAAAAACAAGCAGAGCTTGATGCTAAAAAAGCAGCATTAAAACGCCAAATTCAAGAATTAAATGGTGGTACCGCCATGGAAGGCACACCTTTTTAACCAATTAAACGTTTAATCGGAGCAAACGACTCTCGATGTTGGCCTTGAATAACGCCATGCTGTTTAAGGGCCGCTAAGTGTTTTTTAGTGCCGTAACCCTTATGCTGAGCAAATCCATACTGAGGATATTGCTTATCTAGCTCCAACATTTGCCGATCACGAGTCACTTTAGCAATAATAGATGCGGCTGAAATAGCCGGCTCGCTCAGATCGCCTTTAACAATTGCCGTACAATTGTCTACATCAGGACAGCGATTACCGTCCACTAAAACTTGGTCATATTTAAGATTAAGGCTTTCTATAGCTCGCCGCATCGCTTGCATCGTAGCTTGCAGGATATTAATTTCATCAACTTCTTTGGCGCTAGATTCACCTACCGCCCATTGGCACTGTTCAGTAATAAGGGAATATAAAGTTTCACGCTTTTTCTCGCTTAGTTTTTTAGAGTCTGTTAACTCAGGCAGTTCAAAATAATCTGGAAGCACCACGGCGCCAGCTACCACTGAGCCGACCAATGGACCGCGACCCGCTTCATCAACGCCAATAATAATCATTTGATTTACTTAAGTTTATTGACATCAAGACATATCAAGCTTTTCAATATCTATTTTAGACAACTGGCCATATTGGACGCTAACTGAGCGTCAGCTTTATAGCGCTTTAAAACCAATATCTGTTCGATAATAGGCGCTCGGCCAATCAATCTTATCAAGTAGCCTATAGGCATTGTCTTGTGCTTGTTTAGTGTCGGTACCCAAGGCAGTTGCACACAAAACTCGCCCGCCGCTAGTGACTACTTCATTACCCTTCATTTTAGTACCTGCATGGAATACTTTAGCGTCGCTACTATCGCTTGGCAATCCAATTACTTCACCAGATGGGTAAGCATCAGGGTAGCCATTAGCTGCTAGTACAACACCCATTGCTGAGCGTTCGTCCCACTGAATATCCGCTTTATCTAGATCACCATTGGTAGCCAACAAACACAATTCTGCTAAATTAGATTGAAGGCGCATCATAATCGGCTGTGTTTCAGGATCGCCAAAACGACAGTTATATTCTAGAACTTTAGAATTCCCCTGCTTATCGATCATTAAACCTGCGTATAAAAATCCTGTGTAGGTATTACCCTCAGCTGACATGCCGGAAACCGTTGGGCGAATAACACTATCCATCACATTTTGAAATATTTCGTCTGTCACAATTGGCGCTGGAGAGTATGCGCCCATTCCGCCCGTATTCGGACCTTTGTCGCCATTATCACGCGCCTTATGATCTTGTGAGGTGGCCATTGGCAAGATATTTTCACCATCAACCATTACAATAAAACTTGCTTCTTCTCCAACTAAAAACTCTTCAATCACCACACGCGAGCCCGCTTCACCAAAACGATTACCTTCTAGCATATCATTAATAGCGGCAACCGCTTCTGTTTCAGTATTAGCAATAATAACACCCTTTCCTGCGGCCAAACCATCTGCCTTAATAACAATCGGAGTGCCTTTTTCTTGCACGTAGGCAACAGCAGGCTCAACTTCGCTGAAGACATCATAATAAGCTGTTGGTATATGATTTCTTTGTAAAAAATCTTTGCAAAATGCCTTAGATCCTTCAAGCTGTGAGGCCGCTTTAGTTGGGCCAAAAATAGCTAAACCTTGCTCTTGAAAGCGATCTACAACGCCAATCAC
>JAHZKM010000064.1 GCA_022600395.1 Pseudomonadota bacterium
ACCCAGAGGAGATGAAAATCTTGCTGTGCCAGAGGTGGGTAGCACATGGTTTGGTCCAGCGCAGTAATCACCCAAAGATTCACACGTATGACGGCCCATGAAAATAGCGCCAGCATGTTTAATACCATCCAACATACTTTGAGGATCTTCAACTGACAGCTCTAAATGCTCAGGCGCAATTTGATTAGATAGCTTGACAGCCTCATCCATATCTTGAGTGAGGATTAGAGCGCCGCGATCTTTAAGTGCTGTTGCAATAATATCTTGACGCTCCATGGTTGGAAGAAGCTTGGCAATACTTGCCTCTACTTGCTCGATAAAATCTTCATCTGGACAAAGTAAAATAGATTGCGCATCTTCATCATGCTCAGCTTGAGAGAATAGATCCATGGCAATCCAATCAGGATTAGTTTTGCCATCGCAAATAATTAAAATTTCACTAGGACCAGCAATCATATCAATACCAACCTGACCAAAGACAACACGCTTGGCAGTAGCTACGTAGATATTGCCCGGGCCGACTATTTTATCAACCTTAGGAATGGTTTGTGTGCCGTAAGCTAATGCTGCAACTGCTTGCGCGCCACCCACAGTAAAAACAGTATCTACACCTGAAATATAAGCCGCAGCAAGCACCAATTGATTGGTAACGCTGTCTGGAGTTGGCACTACCATAATAAGTTCTTCAACGCCTGCTACTTTAGCAGGAATAGCGTTCATCAGTACAGAAGAAGGGTAAGCGGCTTTCCCCCCTGGTACATATAGACCAACACGGTCTAATGGAGTTATTTTTTGCCCTAGCATTGTTCCGTTGTCTTCGGTATAAGTCCAGGTATCTTGTTTTTGTTTTTGATGGTATGTCTTTACCCGATCGGCAGCAGTTTTTAGAGCGGTTTTTTCTTGTTCATCGAGTGTATCGAATGCTTCTTTTAGGGTTGCTGTGTTAATTGACAGCTCGCCCATATTCTGAGCATTCATTCTATCAAATCGATTGGTGTAATCCACTAAAGCTTTATCACCAGTGTCGCGAATATTAGCAATAATGTCATCAACTGTTTGTGCAACTTCACTATTAGAAACGCTTTCCCAAGCGAGTAGTTTGCTTAAATTATCTTGAAAGTCTGAATGGCTAGAGTTAAGTTTTGTAATCATAGGTTTTTTTCAATGGCTTTAATCCACGCTTTAATAACTGTATTTTTAGTTTTAAATGAGGCGCTGTTGACTACTAAGCGTGAGCTAATATCTACAATATGGTCTAATGGGATAAGGCCGTTAGCTTTTAGGGTATTGCCGGTATCAACCAAATCCACAATGCAGTGCGACAAGCCAACCACAGGGGCAAGCTCCATCGCGCCATATAATTTGATGATTTCACAAGGCTGGCCTTTTTTCTCAAAGTATTGTTTGGCAGATTTTACGTATTTTGTTGCTACTTTTAAAACACCCGTTTGTTGATAATCTGGAGATTTAGCAGCCACCATAAGTTTGCATTTAGCAATGCCCAAATCCAACATTTCAAAAAGCCCATTAGCACCATGCTCAAGAAGCACATCTTTACCAGCAATACCCATATCGGCAGCGCCATGCTGGACAAAGACAGGCACATCAGTAGCACGAATAATAATCACTTTAACGTCATCAAGATTGGTGTCTAAAATTAGCTTACGAGAATTTAATTCTTCATCAGCTATTTCTAGTCCAGCTTTTTTTAATAAGGGTAGGGTTTGTTCTAAGATTCTGCCTTTAGATAGTGCTATGGTTAACATGATATTTTTTCTCTAATCTTGTATGCGTTCAATTTGAGCGCCTAGTAATTTTAATTTCTCTTCAATGGTATCATAGCCACGATCAAGATGGTAAACGCGTTCAATCGCAGTTGTGCCTTTGGCAGCCAAGCCTGCAAGCACTAAAGAAGCTGAAGCTCTTAAGTCGGTTGCCATCAAGTTTGCACCTGTTAGAGATTTTACACCTTTGCAAATGACCGTGTTACCTTCTAAAGTTAGCTTAGCACCCATTCGAGATAACTCTGGAATATGCATAAAGCGATTTTCAAAGATGGTTTCAGTAATAGCTGATTGTCCATCTGCGATGCAATTTAGTGCACAAAATTGCGCCTGCATATCAGTGGGGAAATTTGGATAAGCGCTGGTTTTTACATTCACAGCTTTAGGGCGTTTGCCTTTCATATCAAGCGTGATTGATCGATCATCATAATCAATCGTAGCACCAGCCTCTTGGAGCTTGTTAATAATGGCTTGCATTGACTGATATCGAACATTTTTTAGTGTGACTTTGCCGCCAGTGATAGCACCAGCAATTAGATAGGTTCCTGCTTCAATACGATCAGGACAAACGCTATGACTAGTGCCAGAAAGATTGGAAACGCCTTGGATGGTAATAATGGACGTACCAGCGCCAGTAATTTTAGCGCCCATATTAATCAAGCAATTAACCAAGTCCACAATTTCGGGCTCTTGAGCGGCGTTATGAATGGTGGTTATCCCTTGTGCTAAGGTTGCTGCCATCAGGATATTTTCAGTTGCAGTAACACTGATTTGTTCAAAGTGGATATCAGTACCGATGAGTTGCTCAGTAGTTGCGTAAATATAGCCGCCTTTAACTGTAATTTTTGCACCAAGACTTTCCAATGCTTTTAGGTGTAAATTCACCGGGCGAGTACCAATCGCACAACCGCCTGGTAAAGAGATTTTGGCTTCTTTGTACTTTGCTAGCATTGGACCAAGTGCCAAAATTGATGCACGCATGGTTTTGACTAAATTATATTCACCCATGAGTTTGGTGAGTTTTGAGGCGTTTATATGTAAAGAGCTGTCAGATTCTAGAATAAACTCTCCACCCATATCCATGAGTAGTCTTAACGTAGTTGAAACGTCGCTCAGATGGGGAGTGTTTGTGAGTGTTATTGGTCCATCGGCTAAAATTGAGGCAAATAAAATAGGTAAGGCAGCGTTTTTAGACCCAGCAATCTTAACTGTACCGTTAAGTGCTATGCCACCCTTAATAACCAGTTTGTACATTATTTTTGATTTAGCTTTTCAATAGTTTTTTGAATCAAGCTATCTAAACCTTTGCGCTTAATGTGAGAGTTAAATTGCGCATTATAATTTTTCACAACACTTACGCCTGAAAAAACCACATCATATATTCTCCAGCGTCCATCTCTAATCATTTTTAAAGTGATGACTGAAGGCTTGCTTTCGGCGTTAGCTTTAATTTCAAGATTAACTAAAGCTCTATTGTCTTTTCTTAAAACATTTTGCTGTAGCGCAATTTCTACATAATCGATGTCTTTGTATGAGTAAAGCATACCTACATAATCTTTAATCAAAGAGTGCTCAATGTAGTTAACAAACAATTGTTTTTGCTGAGCATTTAACTGATTCCAATGATCTTCAAGAGCAATTTGAGTGCTGGTTTCCATGGCAATATAAGGCAGAACTTTTATCTTGACTAGGCTTGTGGTATTTTCCATTGAAGCTTGTTCAGATTTTTTTAATTCTTTGAATGAAGAAAGTGCACTAAGCATAATATTAAGCGCTGCTGTACCAGGTGGATCAAGAATATCAATCACCTCTTGCTTTTCAATAGGAATTTTAGGAGCTTCCTCTTGTGCAAAAGCAAAGTTCATTTGCAGGATAGATAATATAATAAGAGCTGTTTTTATCATTATTTATAGTAAGAAATAAATTTTGTTTTTATTTTACCTTTTTCACTTATGTCTATTCAAGAAAAACTTGACAATCTAACGCAAAATTCTGGTGTTTATCAAATGCTGGATAAACAGGGTTTAGTCATTTATGTAGGCAAGGCTAAAAACCTAAAAAATCGAGTCTCTAGCTATTTTGTTAAACGACATGATAGTGGTAAAACTCGAGCACTTGTCGCTAATATTGATAGCTTTGAGGTGTTGCTAACTGAGACCGAAACTCAAGCACTATTACTTGAGGCAGAGCTGATTAAACAGCATATGCCTAGATACAATATTTTGTTAAAAGATTCAAAGAGTTACCCTTATATTGCTATTAGTAATGACAAACATCCTAGAGTGAGTTTTTTTAGAGGAAAAAAACAAGAAAAATGCCAGTATTTTGGACCATACCCCTCGGCTCATGTGGTGCGAGACTCTCTTGGGTTGCTAAAGAAGATATTTAAAGTAAGGCAATGCACTAATGCAACTTATAGATCTAGATCTAGAGCGTGTTTGGAGTATCAAATCGGTTTGTGTAGTGCGCCTTGTGTCGGGCATATTAACGATGAAAATTATCAGCAAGATGTCAAGATGATGTCTTTGTTTTTGGCAGGTAAGGGCAAGCAAACTTTAGATAAAATTTCTCAAAAAATGCAAATTGCATCAGCCAATCAAGAATTTGAGCTCGCTGCACACTTGCGTGACCAACTGATTGATTTAAGAAAAATTCAAGAGCGGCATGCGTCAAATTCTACTGCCGATATGGATGTTATTGCCGGCGTTCAGCAAGAAGGTGTGAATGCCATTGAGGTCTTGTTTATTCGTGCAGGCAAACAAGTGGGGCAGGAGTTTATTTTGCCTAAAAATTCATCTACGGAAGCTGTTGAAGTTGTTTTGAGTGCTTTTTTACCTTTGTATTATTTGGGTAAAGATACACCAAAGCAATTATTGATTAGCCATAAACTACTAGATAAGAAAGTCATTTCCAGTGCGCTTAATACGCATATTATTGATACTCCAAGCAAGGATAAAAAGCATTATTTAAATATTGCCAATTTGACAGTAAAAGAAAATCTTAAGCAAAATCTTTTAGCAAGATTTAGAAAAAAATCGACACTTGTCCATTTACAAAGTATTTTGAATTTAAAAAAACTGCCAGAAACCATGGAGTGTTTTGATATTAGCCATATGATGGGTGAATCCACAACTGCTTCTTGCGTTGTTTTTGAAAAAGGTGTGCCAAAGGTGAGTAAGTATCGGCAATTTGATATTAATAATATCACCCCAGGTGATGATTACGCAGCGATGAATCAAGTCATTTTTAGACGCTATTCAAAATTGTTAAAAAGCAATATGCCTTTGCCAGATTTAATTCTAATTGATGGTGGCTTGGGTCAGCTAAATCAAGCCATTATGGTGATGAATTCAATTGGCGTGGATGAGGTTCAATTAGTTGGTGTTGCTAAGGGTGAAAAACGCAAAGCTGGTTTGGAGACGCTAATCACTGTTGATCAGGGGCAAGTACATAAGATTAATCTGCCACCCCATGATCCAGCTCTTATGCTGATTAATCACATTCGCGATGAATCGCACCGTTTTGCGATTAAAAATCATCGGCTAAAACGCTCTAAAAATCGTACCACTTCGCCTTTAGAATCTATTTCTGGGGTGGGTAAATTAAGGCGAGCTGCACTGCTCAATTATTTTGGCGGACTCCAAGAAATCAAACAAGCGTCTGTTGATGAAATTCAAAAAGTCCATGGTATTAATTTAGCATTAGCGACTAAAATAGTCGAAACACTCAACGCATCTAGGTAGGAACTATGTTTTTAATTCGTCTTTTAATTATTGCTTTTATTGTTGGTTATTGTGTCTGGTTTATCAGCAATAAAGTATTAGGCAAAAATTTAAAAATAGCACGAGTGATTGCCGCAACTTTAATTGTTACGACAGTTATTTATCTGTTATTAGGCGGTTTGTCGTATTTGCTAGAAGGCTAATTTTTTGCTAAAGGTCATTGGCGCTTAAATGTAAGCCAATAACTCCAGCAACAATCAAAAGAATGCTAAAAAATTTCACAAAGCTAATAGATTCTTCGAAATACATAATACCAATCACAGTGATGAGTATTGTACCTAGTCCTGCCCAAATGGCATAAGCAATACCCATTTCAAACTTTTTTAAGGCCAAGGTTAAGGCGATAAATGATAAGGCATAGCAAACAAAGATTAGCACAGAGGGTAAGAGTTTGCTAAAACCATCTGAGAGTTTCATAGCAGTCGTGCCAGCCACTTCAAGAGCAATAGCCAATATTAAAAATAACCAAGCTTGACTCATGATGCTTTTTTGGAAATAAGTAGCGTGTTTAAATGGGCTGTGTGCTTGATAATTTTGTCAGTGACATTTACCAAAATTGACAAGTTTGACGCCTCCCAAACTGGCATATCGCGCATATGATCACCCATATAATCAAATCCCTTATGGCCAAAACGCTCAATAAGCTTATCAGCTTTATTGTGCGAAGATAGGTTGAAATCGGCATTACTAGCCATAACGTCATCAAACAAATTAATATATTTGGCAACCGTAAAAGCATAATCCTTGTGTGAGGCTGTTGCTAGAATAATACTTGAGCCTTGTTTCTTGCGCGTATGAATATAATCTAGTGTCTCTTGGATATAAGGAAGCGCACTAGGGTCAATTTCAAAGCGTTTAACCAGTTGTTCTTTTAAATAGCCTTTGCCTTTAAAAAACCAAAATGGGTAGCGCAATATTAGCCAAGGACGTCGTTTAAGAGTGCCTATGGAAGATTCGTATAATAAGTCCGTGTTAATCAGGGTGTGATCCAAATCAACAATGAGTGGTATGTTTTGTTTCATTCTAATTCTCCCCATTTATCAAAGTAGCGTTCCAAATCAGCCTCGAGTCGGGCTAGGCGAATGAGTGCATCTTGCGATTCGTCCGTTTGGAAAAATTCTGGATCTGACAGTCGCATTTGAATTTCCCCAATTTCGATTTCAGTTTTTTCAATTTTTTCAGGTAATTTTTTTAATTCTTGTTGTTGTTTATAGCTGAGTTTTTTAGGACTATTATTGGTTGATTTTTCAGCCTTTGGCTTGGACTTTGTTTTGGTTTTTTGTATCTCTACCTGCTCTTGTTTTTGACTAAGGTAGTCATCATAGCCACCCGCGTATTGGTTAATAACACCGTCTCCATCGAGTACCACCGTTGAGCCAACAACGTTATTTAAAAAAGTTCGATCATGAGAGATAAGAATTAAAGTGCCGTTGTAGCCAACTAGCATTTCCTCTAGAAGCTCTAAAGTTTCTACGTCTAAATCATTGGTTGGCTCATCAAGTACGAGTAAGTTAGCAGGCTGAGATAGAATTTTGGCAAGCATGAGTCGATTTTTCTCGCCACCTGAGAACATTCTAATAGGTGCCATGGCTTGCTTTCCAGTAAACAAAAATTGGCGCAAGTAGCCAATAATATGTTTGCTTTTACCACCAACATCAATGCGTTCACGACCGCCAGAAACAAAGTCCATGGCTTTCATGTTTGGATCAAGATTGTCGCGCATCTGATCAAAATAGGCAAGCTGAATGGTTTTTGAGCGCCGTATTGTGCCCTTGGTAGGCTGTAGTTCATCTAGTAGTAATTTTATAAAGGTAGATTTTCCACTACCATTACCACCAATAATGCCGATTTTTTCACCTTTGAGCACCAGCATTGAGAAGTCTTTAACTAGCTCCAAACCTGATATATCATAAGAGATTTTTTTAACCTCAAAAACTACTTTAGAGGCTCTATTTTCGTCTTCCAAAGCATGAATTTTGACGTTGCCTTTTTTGGCGCGACGATCAGTAAAAGATTTACGCATAGATTCTAAAGCCCTAACTCTGCCTTCATTTCTGGTGCGACGGGCTTTAATGCCTTGACGAATCCAAACCTCTTCCTGAGCCAGTTTTTTGTCAAAACGAGCATTGGCAATCTCTTCTGCATGAAGCTGCTCATCTTTACGTTTAACGTAAGCTTTATAGTCACACTCAAAGACGCTCAAATGTCCACGATCTAGGTCGAATACTTTATTAACAATGCCGGCAATAAAAGAGCGGTCATGGCTAATGATAACCAAAGTACCGTGATATTCCTTGAGCATGCGCTCCAAATCCAAAATAGCGGTAATATCCATATGGTTTGTTGGTTCATCTAATAGCAGCACATCCGGCTCTTGAATCAAAGCGCGTGCCAGCATCACACGACGTCTCCAGCCACCTGATAAAGTAGCCAGAGAGGTCTGTGGGTTTAATGAAAATCGATTAAGAATGGCTTCAATCTTATGTAGATATTGCCAACCATCGAGCTGGTCAATTTTTTGTTGAAATTCACCTGCCTTATCTAACTCACCATTGCTAATTAAGTATTGATACTGGGCGATAATATTGCCAATTTCTCCCAAACCTTCAGAGACAATATCAAACAGAGTTTTGTTGTTATCTTCAGGTGGCATTTGCTCCAAAAAGCTGATTTTTATGCCATTTTTAACTTTCAATTTGCCATCATCAGGTTCGATAGAGCCCGCTAAAATGCGCATAAAGGTTGATTTTCCTTCGCCATTTCGACCAATAAGTGCGATTTTGTCGCCTTTGAGAATGGTTGAGCTAACTTCATTGAGAATGGGTTTATCTGAAAAACTCAAAGAAATGTTGTCAAGTGTAATTAATGGCATGGGTCTCCTTTTACATCTCTTGAGAAGTGTAAAATCTAAGTTTTAGTGTTCATAAATAACGTATGCGAAATTTTACCCAAACCACAGCCCTAGTTAAAAGAGTTACTCTATGCATTGTGCTGTTAATTTGGCAGCCTGCTTATGCTGAAAGTATTGAGGCGAATAGTTTTAAAAGTAGCGTCAATGAACAAAGATACCGCAGTTTGATTGATGAAATCCGCTGTCCAGTATGCCAAGGACAGAGTATTGGTGGTTCAAATGCTGGCTTGGCAAAAGACTTGCGTGAGAAAGTACGTGAACTCATTGTTGATAATAAAACAGATGACAATATTCGTCAATATATGACTGAGCGTTATGGAGATTTTGTGGTGTTTAAGCCGCCGATGAACAAAAATACCTATTTATTGTGGTATGCGCCGTTTGTATTTTTAGCACTTGGTTTGTTCTTTTTTATTCGCTCTTTAGGTAAAAAGTCTAGCGATAAAACTCAAGATATTGATACACAAAAAGCTAAGGATTTGCTTAAGTGAGTCAACAAGAATTATTCATTGCCACTCAAGGGCGTGGCGCAGTCGATATTACTAATCAGGTAAACAAGTGCCTTGCCAATTCTAAGGCGCAGCTATGCCATGTATTTGTAGCCCATACTTCTGCATCATTAATGATTACTGGTAATGAAGATGCTGATTTACTTCTAGATATTGAAGATTATTTTCAAAATCAGGTGGCAGACGCTGACCCAAGCTATCGCCACTGTGGTGAGGGAGATTTTGATATGTCGGGGCATATTAGATCAATTTTAACGGGCGAGTCTAAAACTATTCCTATGACTAATGGCGCACTTGCTTTAGGCAAATTTCAGAGTTTGTATTTGTACGAGCATCGTGCAGTTGACAATACTCGCAAACTAATAATAACCGAACTATGAGTAGCGAAACCGAATTAAGTGATTTAATGGTAAGTGCCTACACCCACCAAAAAAACAATGAGCTTTCATTAGCTATTCAAGCTTGGAATGGGCTTATTAACCATGCGGATGCAGATGAAAACCTTAAGGCTAATGCCTATTTGAGCTTAGGTAATCTACACCAATTACAAGGCAATGATGATTTAGCGATTGAAAGTATGTCAAATGCCATTAGAGCGAATCCAAATAGCGCTGAGGCTTATTTTTGTTTAGCCTATTTAGAGCAAGAAAAAGAAAATTTTGACTCGGCTATAGAATATTTTGAACAAGCTATTGCTCTTAAAAATACAGATAGTGGCGCGTTTAACAATTTGGGCAATTGTTATGATCGACTAGATCGAAGTGAAGAAGCGATTAAAGCTTATTCACAAGCAATTAGTCTAGATAAAAATTATATAGCCGCGATTTACAATCGCGGCAATGCCTATATAAAATCTGCACGAGATGATTTAGCGCTGAATGATTTAAATAAAGCTATTGAATTGGATGCAAATTTTTATCAAGCCTATTATAATCGTGGCACTTTGCACAAGCGACTAGGCAATTTTACTCAATCTGAGCAAGATTTAACTAAAGCCAAAATGCTAGCACAACAAGAATTAGAACATAAAACACAACATTAAAACCATGAGTGACCAAGACGACAATAAGCTAATTGCTGAGAGAAAATCAAAATTAGAAGTATTAAGGCAAGCGGGCAACCCATTTGTTAATGATTTTCAACCTGAGCATTTGGCACAAAATATATTAAATGATTATAACCATTTGTCGAAAGAGGCTTTAGAAGAGAAATCTATTAAAGTTTCGATTGCAGGGCGCATGATGCTAAAGCGTGTTATGGGTAAGGCAAGCTTTGCAACCGTGCAAGATTCCAGTGGAAAAATTCAGATATTTGTTACTCGCGATGAGCTGCCAGAAGGTTTTTATAATGAGCAGTTTAAACAGTGGGATATTGGTGATATCTTAGCAGCAACGGGCACTTTGTTTAAAACCAATGTAGGTGAACTTTCAGTGCGTGTTGATAGCATCAAACTACTAACCAAATCACTCAGACCCTTGCCTGAAAAGTTTCATGGTTTGTCAGATCAAGAGATTCGCTACCGCCAGCGTTATGTTGATTTAATTACCAATGAGCAAGCGCGACACACCTTTAAACGCCGCAGTGCGATTGTCTCCTATATTCGCCAATTCTTTAATGATGCGGATTTTATGGAAGTTGAAACTCCGATGCTACAAACCATTCCTGGGGGTGCGACGGCCAAGCCATTTGAAACGCACCATAATGCACTGGATATGCCAATGTTTTTGCGTATTGCGCCTGAGCTTTATTTAAAGCGCTTGGTGGTTGGTGGTATGGATCGTGTATTTGAGATTAATCGTAATTTTAGAAATGAGGGTTTGTCAACACGTCACAATCCAGAATTCACCATGATTGAGTTCTATCAAGCTTATGCGACTTATCATGATTTAATGGATTTAACTGAAAAGTTGTTTCGCGGTATTGCTGTGGATGTCTGTGGTAGTTCAAACATTCACTATCAAGGCGATGATTTTGATTTCTCTAAGGCGTTTGATCGTATCAGTGTGTTTGATTCTATTCTTGAATACAATCCTAGCTTTAAGGCGGAGGATTTAAATGAGGCTAACGCTAAAGCAACGGCTGAAAAACTAGGTATTGAAGTCAAAGAAAACTGGGGTTTAGGTAAAATTCAAATTGAAATTTTTGAAAAAACAGTTGAAGAAAGGCTTATGCAGCCAACTTTCATTACTGAGTATCCCACAGAAGTCTCACCATTAGCAAGGCGTAATGACGATAATCCATTTATTACCGACCGTTTTGAATTATTTATTGGTGGACGTGAAATTGCCAATGGCTTTTCTGAGCTTAATGATGCTCAAGACCAAGCTGAGCGTTTTAAAGCGCAAGTCGCTGAAAAAAATGCGGGTGATGATGAGGCGATGCATTATGACGCCGATTATATTCGTGCACTAGAATACGGCATGCCACCAACAGCGGGAGAAGGTATTGGTATCGATAGATTGGTTATGCTATTTACTGATTCTCCATCCATTCGTGATGTGTTGTTGTTTCCGCACATGAGACCAGAAGTTAAGTGAGTACACCAATTTTAACCATCGATGGCCCAAGTGGCGTTGGCAAGGGAACGGTTGCTCGCGTTATCGCCCAACAACAAGGCTGGCACTTATTAGATTCAGGTGCTATTTATCGTGCTTTTGCATTGGCAACCGATAGTAGAGGTGTTGATATTGCAGATGAAAGCGCTTTAGAAGAAATTGCCCAAAATCTAGACTTATCATTTAAAACCCACTTAGATAGCGAGCTAGTCAGTGTTTATTTAGATGGCAAAGATGTATCCAAAATTCTACGCACAGAGCAAACAGGCGAAATAGCCTCTAAAATCGCCTCAATTGGTGTAGTTCGCGCAGCACTTTTGAAGCGCCAGCAGGACTTTGCAGTAGCGCCTGGTTTGGTAGCTGATGGACGTGATATGGGCACTGTTGTTTTTGAAAACGCACCATTTAAAGTTTATCTCACAGCCAGCCCCCAAGAGCGTGCTAATAGACGTTTAAAACAATTGCGCGCGCAGGGGCATGAGGGTATAATATCGCAAATCTTAGCAGAGGTAGAAGCGAGAGATGCGCGCGATAGTTCGCGTCAGCATTCTCCACTAAAGCCTGCAAAAGATGCGCTCATTATTGATACCACTGAGTTATCATTAGATGAAGTAATCGCTCAAGTGAGCGAATTGGTTAAAGCTTAAGCGGTTAAGCTTTATAAATAAACTAACCCGATATGCATTAGGCGGACACCGTAAATAGCCTAAAAAATTACCGGTCAATATCAAAAAAAAAGAAGAAAATATGTCAGAATCATTTGCTGAACTGTTTGAAAACAGTGTAGAACAACAAAACGTAAAAGTAGGTGCCTTATTAATGGGTACTGTAGTTAGTCTTAATCGTGAAAAAGCGATTGTAAACGTTGGACTAAAATCAGAGGGTTTTATCTCTCTAGACGAATTTAAAAACCCAAAAGGTGAGTTAGAGGTTGCAGAAGGCGACGTAGTAGAAGTCGCTCTAAAATCAATCGATGACGGCCTGGGTAACACACTCTTGTCACACGCAGATGCGAAGCGCATCAAGCTGTGGCAGTCTCTAGAATTAGCAATGAATTCTAAAGAAACGGTTACTGGTATTGTTACTGGTGCGGTTAAAGGTGGACTGACAGTTGATATTGGTGTAGTTAAAGCATTCTTACCAGGTTCATTGGTTGATGTGCGCCCTGTGAAAGATTTCTCATACCTAACAGGTCAAGAAATTGAAGCGGTCGTGATCAAAATGGACGAAGTTAGAAATAATATTGTAATTTCTAGAAAGGCTGTTATGCAAGAAGCTAATTCAGCTGATCGTGAAGCATTACTGGAAACACTTGAAGAAGGTAAAGAAATCGAAGGTATCGTTAAGAACTTGGCTGATTACGGAGCATTTGTTGATCTTGGTGGTGTTGATGGATTACTACATATTACATATATTTCATGGACGCGTGTTAATCAACCATCTGAGAAGCTAACAGTTGGTGATAAGATCAAAGTTAAAGTTCTTAATTACGATAAAGAGAAGATGCGTGTATCACTAGGTCTTAAGCAGCTTTCTGCTAGTCCTTGGGATAGTATTTCAGATCGCCTACCAATTGGCAAGAAAGTAACAGGTACCGTTTCTAATTTAACAGATTATGGCGCGTTTGTGCGTATTGAAGATGGCGTTGAAGGTCTAGTTCACGTTTCAGAAATGGATTGGACAAATGCCAATGCACGTCCTTCTAAGATTGTTAAGCTGGGCCAAGAAGTTGATGTAGTTATCTTAGATGTACAAGAATCTAAGCACCGTATTTCATTGTCAATGAAGCAAGCATTAGAAAATCCGTGGGAAGCGTTTGAAGCAACTCAAAACAAAGGCGACAAAATTATCGTTAATGTTAAGTCAATTACTGACTTTGGTTTATTTGTTGGCTTACAGGGCGGTATCGACGGTCTAATTCACTTAGCTGATATCTCTTGGGATAAGCAGTCTGCTGAAGAGTTAGTGGCAAATTACTCTAAGGGTCAAGAGCTAGAAGTTGTTATTCTAAATATTGATGCAGAAAAAGAGCGTATTTCTCTAGGTATTAAGCAGCTTTCTGAAGATGACTTTATGCAATATGCTTCTGCTAACAAGAAGGGTTCTATTGTTAAAGGTACAATCTTAGAAGTTGATCCACGCGGTGCTGTAATCCAGCTTGCTGATGATATTACTGGCTACTTAAAAGCTGGTGAAATCTCACAAGAGCGTGTTGAAGACGCAACAACAGTACTAAAGACAGGTGCAGAAGTTGAAGTGGTTATCATGAATGTTGATAGAAGATCTCGTAATGTTTCAGTTAGTATTAAAGCTAAAGATTCAGTTGAAGAGCAAGCAGCTATGGCAGACTACAATAAGCAGTCTTCAGATGAAGCGGCGGGTTCAACATTAGGTGACTTGCTTAAGCAAGCAAAAGATAAGTAAATCTTATTGATAAGAAGGCCGCTGAGTAGCAATACAAGGCGGCCTTTTTTTATGGTGAAATCATGAAAAAAACTGATTTAGTTCAAATCTTAACTGAAAATAACAATCTGCAAAAATCTGATGTTAAATTAGCAGTCGATTGTATCTTAGGAGAGATTACTCAGTCGATTGTATCGGGCGAAGGCGTTGAGATTAGAGGTTTTGGTGGTTTTGTGAAAAAACATCGAAAAGCTCGCCAAGGCATTAACCCAAAAACCAGCGAAAGAACTCAGGTTGAGGAAAAATATGTGCCATTTTTTAAGCCAGGGAAAAGCTTAAAAGAAATGGTAAATAAAGACTGATTTTTGATTGTTTTTAAATTGAGATAATGTATAATTTCACATTTTGCATTTAGTGTTGAAAAAACCAATAGGGGGCGTTAGCTCAGTTGGTAGAGCATCGGACTTTTAATCCGCTGGTCGAGCGTTCAAATCGCTCACGCCCCACCATATTATCAAAGGCTTTCAAGCGATTGAGAGCTTTTTTTTCGCCTACAAAAATAGGCGTTTTTTTTACTGCATAATTATCGTTTAAAATGAAAAATACTGAAGTTGTTTCATATGCTAACACACAATCTAGTGAGCCGTTTTTATCAACACTCATTGAATGGGCATCTTTTCCAGGAAACTGGATTGTATCAACGCTTGCCAATATGGATATTGGCGTATATTTAGGTTTTTCTGAAGCGGATGTGGATGGCGTGTTATCTATTGCCATGTCAGTGGTTTTAACCCCTCTAATTATCTTTTTGCTTATCTATCCTTTTAAGAATCTAATTGATGTCATCTTGCATTGCGCCAGGCATGAGCAAAAAAAAGACAGAATTAAATGCAAAACTGGTTTTTTAGTGTTGGTGTTATTTTTACTGGCATTGATAGTTAAACAATATCCCATTGAACCTTGGATTCAAGATAGTGCATTTGTCATATTTGTAATTTCTTGGCTTGTTTGGTTTTCACAAGGCAGGTGGTTGAATAAATAGTATTCATCCCTATATAGTAAAGAAGCCAATTTTAGGCAACTGTAAAACCGTAAATTTTTTATCATTAATTAACCCCGGCTTTAGCCACTAAAGGAGACCCCATGACTGTAAAAAAAGATGCTGTAGTTGAAATGCATTACACCCTAAAAAACGATGCTGGTGAAGTACTCGACTCATCTCAAGGTAAGGAGCCTATGCCTTTTATTCAAGGCCATGGTAATATTATTCCAGGTCTGGAAAAAGCGCTTGAGGGTATGAAAGTAGGCGAGTCTTGTGACGTGTCTGTTACTCCTGAAGATGCCTACGGCGTTCATCACGAAGAAG
This sequence comes from Pseudomonadota bacterium, assembly GCA_022600395.1. Lineage (GTDB taxonomy): Bacteria > Pseudomonadota > Gammaproteobacteria > PS1 > Pseudothioglobaceae > Thioglobus_A. Next base: position 15,311 of record JAHZKM010000064.1, read on the forward strand.
GTATTCAAGAGATTCCAAAAGAAGCTTTACAAGGGATTGATAATATAGAAGTAGGCATGGAGCTTCAATCACAAGATGAGCAGGGAAATCCATTTATCGTTCGAGTTGAGAAAATTAATGAAGAGACTGTAACTATAAATGCTAATCACCCACTAGCTGGGGAAACGCTTCATTTTAACGTCAGCATTGAGAACGTGAGAGAGGCAACTGCTGATGAGTTAGAGCACGGCCATGTACATTCAGGATCTTGTTCTCACTAATTAGTTGATCAACACACAATGAATCAAGAGCAGTCTTGTCCATTGTGTGCTACTAAGTCGACTCAATTATATTATTCAAATGAGAATTTAAGCTACTTGCAATGCTCTAATTGCGAGTTAGTTTTTTTACCTAAGCGTTTTCATTTAAATAATATTGACGAAAAATCTCGATATGACCTCCATCAAAATGATGCAGCAGATATCGGCTATCGACAATTTTTATCTGCAGTTTTTACGCCAGTTGAGCAGCATATTTCCTTGAATGCAAAAGGTCTAGATTTTGGTTGTGGTCCAGGACCAGTACTTTCGCTTATGTTTGAAGAGAAGGGCTTTTCGGTGGATTTATTTGATAAATTCTATGCCGATAATGCTCATGTTTTTAACAACCAGTATGATTTTATTACTGCCACAGAGGTGGTGGAACACCTAGATGAGCCAGAGAAGGAATTATCTCGTTTATACAATATGCTTAATAGTGGCGGCGTTTTGGCGATTATGACCAGTATGCTAACTAAAGAGATTGATTTTTCTACTTGGTATTATAAGTCTGACCCCACGCATATTTGTTTTTTTAGTCAAGCCAGTATGTACTACTTGGCAAAAAAATGGGGTGCAGATGTTAAATTTTTTGATCAAGGCGTGACCCTTTTTTACAAATGAAGAAAATATGGATTTTTGTTGGTTTAAGTGGCGCACTAGGAGTTGTTGTAGGAGCGATGTCGGCGCATTTATTGGCTGATATATTAAGCGTTAAAGAATTAGCTAGAGTTCAAACTGCAGCAACTTATCAGCTATACCACACAATTACCTTGGTGGCATTATGCGCTTTTTATCTGTTCAAGCCTTCGTCTATTGTTAAGCTTAGCTGTATTTTGTTTGTTTGGGGTATTGTGCTGTTTTCTGGTAGTTTGTATTTGTATACAGCAAGCTATTATCAGCCTTTAGTATTTTTAACACCGATAGGCGGACTGTTGTTTATCATTGGCTGGCTTAATTTAGTAAGGTTAGCCTTTAATAAATTCCATTAAAAAACCAAAAAAAAGCCTGCAAATGCAGGCTTTTTAACGACTAAAGGTAATACTTAAAAAGAGCCTTCTTTGGCACCTTCGATAATAGCATCCATTTTTTTTGCTACATCCGTTGCCGGACCAAGAGCTGAATCAGGTAAGTTCATTGCCTCCATGACATCAACATTCATACTTATCATTCTAATTTTGCCATCTTTACCTTCAACTACAGCAATACGACATGGCAAAATGACAGCGTAACGATCGTCAATATCGGCAATTTTTCCGGCAGTAGCGGCGTCACAAATATTATGAATACTGAGATGACGATAAGGCTCGCCTGTTACGTTTGTAATTTGCTCGCTAAGTGGAAACATTGCCACATGCAAAATAGATTCATTGGTCGCCATGGATTTAATTGATTGATCCACTTCAGGGCCACTAATACCTTCATCGACTTCAGTCACTTGCACCATTTGCAGAAACATTTCTGGGGTGATTTTAGTCGGCTTATCATTTGTTATTGATTGAGCAGCCTCTTGCAAAGTGTCGCCTGCCGACTTGGCAGCATCCATGGGATTAAACTGTTGATTATGCCAATTGTAGCCATTATTAAAAGGGCGCATATTGTTAGTATTAAATGGTCCAAAAGAATTTGAGCCAGTATTAAAACTAAATGGTTGTGTACCTGTATTAAAACTAAAAGGATTGTAGTTATTGTTATTCCAAGGTGAAAAAGTTGAATTGTTTGGAAATGTATTAGAATAGTTATTGTTACTCCAAGGGCTCCAATTTTGTGCATTAGCAAAACTCATCGTAAGTGAACTGGTAAGCGCTAGAATAATAGGTAGCTTTTTCATGATTTTATCTCTCCTTTTAGTTTATGATTTAAATTGTAAAGTGTAGCATAACAAGATACTATATGTGATAATTAACCTTATTAATTTTAAACGTACACATTATGATCAAACAACTTTTAAGTATTGTCGTCTTATTTGCTTCACTTAACGCCCAAGCCGATATTGGTATTATTGATGGTAACAAAATGCTCGAATCCGTCAATAAACAAATTGTAAATATTAATACTGAGGAGTTAAACAAAATCCTTAACGAAGATCCAAACGTTGTGCTGATTGATGTGCGCTCGCCATTTGAACTTAATTATACCGGCACGATTAAACGTGGCCAAAATGTTAATATTGTGCGAGGCTGGTTGGAGTTTCAAATTGCCGATCATGTTAAATCAAAAGATACGCCAATTATCGTCTATTGCGGGCGTAACTTGCGCTCACCACTTGCGGCCAAAACATTAGAAAACATGGGTTATACCAATGTTAAAAATTACGCTGATGGGTTCTTTGCTTGGAAAGAGGAGCTTAATCCTGTCAGAATTAGCGATTATGAGCCAAACAATATTTTGTATAGATTGCCGATGGAAGTAGCAGAAAATGTCTATTCTGCGATTGGTGCCACACAGCCGTATACTTACGAAAATGCCTACCATAACAACAATTTATCGTTTGTTGTAACTACCGACGGCGTACTAGTATTTAATGCAGGTGGTAGCTACCTAGTTGCTAAAGCCTTGCACGATGAAATCAAAAAAGTCACTGATCAAAAAGTCAAATACGTAGTGCTAGAAAACTCACAAGGCCATGCAATTTTAGGCTCAAACTATTGGAAGGAACAGGGTGCTATTGTTATCGCACATGTAGAAGCAGACAATGAGATTAAGCATATAGGTGGAGATATTTTTGCGCGTGCTCAACGTGTACAAAAAGACAAATTAATTGGCACTAAGCTAATTAGACCGGATGTTACCTTCGAAGAGAAAATGAATTTACCAATGGGTGATACACAAATTGAGTTGTTGCATATTGGGCCATCACACTCGCCTGATGATATTCAATTATGGCTGCCTCAGCAAAAGTTACTCATTAGTGGCGATAGCGCTTTTAATGAGCGGATGTTGCCAATCTTCCCGCATACGAATGTTTCAGGTTGGATCAAAGCTTGGGATGAAATAGAAGCCCTAGATCCTGAGATAATTATTCCAGGTCATGGTGAGCCAACTGATCTAGCAACAACCACTAAATTTACTAAAGATTATTTAGTTTATATGCGCGATGAAGTTGAAAAAGTGCTAGAGGATGATGGTGGCTTGTACGAAGCTTATAACATTGATCAAAGCATGTTTAGAGATCGTGGCACTTACCGCGAGCTGCGTAAACAAAATGCTGAGCGTATTTTTAAGCAAATGGAGTTTGAATAAAGCGCAATAAAGCTTATTTTAATTTAGATTTTTTTCCAAACCAAAATTCGATTATTTGCTGGCATTTCATAATCATTAATCAAGGTTAATTCAGCTTTTTTGGCCAACTCATTGAGCGCTTCAAAATCACGAATGGCACTTTGCGGATTTTGTTGTGCTAGCCATAAATCAAAATCAGCGTTGCTGGCGCTAGTGTATGCGTTGTTATAATTAAACGGCCCATAAAGAATAAATAAGCCGTCTTTATGGAGTGCGGTGCCAACACCTTGGAAAAAATTAATCACCATCTCCCAGCTCATAATATGCGTAGTATTGGCAGAAAAAATAGCGCTGTATTGTTTAGTTGGCCAGCTAGCATCTACATTAAGCTCCAGTGCTTTAGGTGTGTTATTTAGTTGCTCGTCTGCTATCCAAGCGTTAACACTATCAAGGTATATTGCTTGGTCGCTTGCTTGCCAAACAAGATGTGGCAGCGCTTTGGCAAAATACACACAATGTTGGCCTGTGCCACTGCCTATTTCTAATACTGATGTGGCGTTGCTAAGCAGTGGTTTTATAATTGCTAAAATTGGATCTTTATTTTGATCGCAAGCAGGCGAGTATTGCTTCATGAGTTTTTATAAGGATTATGAGTATTAACTTGTTGTATATATTGTGCAATATGTTCGGCTTCTTGTAGGCAAAAATGCTTAATAGGCTCTTTAAATTCCTCATCTTTAATCCAATGTGCGGATTGAGTGAGCGTAGGGGTAAAGCCTCGAGCAATTTTGTGTTCGCCTTGAGCGCCAGGCTCAAAAACCTGAAGCTTGTTTTTAATCGCGTAGTCAATACCTTGATAATAACACGCCTCAAAATGCAGATAATCTACTTGCTCCAAACAGCCCCAATGGCGACCATATAAATGAGTATCACTTTTAAACATGAGCGATCCAGCGATGCATTCACCTTCTAAATCGGCTAAAAAAAGCAACACCTGATCGGGCATAGTTTTGGCTATGGTTTTGAAAAAATTAAGATTTAATGTTGGTATCCCGCTTTTTTCCATGAACGTTTGATTGTAAAAATTTGAGAAATTTTGCCAATCAGTCTCGTTAGCGCTGTTTCCATCTAATTGACGAATAACAACCCCTGATTTTTGCACCTTTGAGCGCTCTTGACGGATATTTTTGCGTTTTTTTTGCTTTAAATTGGCTAAAAAATCCTCAAAAGTCTCATAATTTCGATTTTTCCAATGAAATTGACAATCATTGCGGATAAAGAGAGATTTTTCCTTAAAAAAATCAATTTCATTGTTAGGAAAAAGACAATGGAAACTACTTGCATTAATTTTTTCGCAAATTTTGAAAATCGTCTTTAAAAGTACAGGAAAAACCCGCTTTTCATCAATCTCTTTTGCTAAAAAGCGCACGCCACTCGCCGGCGTATAAGGAATGGCTGAGGTAAGCTTTGGATAATAGTTTAGTCCGTATTTTTCGTACGCATTGTGCCAAACATGATCAAAAACAAACTCGCCATAATTATTGTATTTTTCATACAAAATTGCAGCACCGATTAACTGCTCATTTTCTTTTACAACAATATGTCTTGGAATCCAGCCAAATTTTTCACCCACACAGTTGCAAGTTTCTAACGCTGTTAAAAACTCATGCTTGCAAAAAGGGTTGTTATCATTAATCAACGCATTCCAATCTTCACGACGAATGCTGTCAATTTGATCGATGACTTGAATTTCCATTTAGGCGCTAATTAATTGCAGGTAATTATGGTAGCGTAGAGGATGAATAGTGCCAGCTTCTACTGCTGTTTTGATGGCGCATTTAGGCTCGTTAATATGCGCACAATTTCGAAATTTGCACTGACCAATAAACGGCTTGAACTCTTTAAATCCATTTAAAATCTCTTTATCAGTAAGCTCGTCGAGCTGGAACTCGCGAACACCTGGAGAGTCAATCAAATCACCGCCTGAAGGAATATGATAGAGCGTGGTATTAGTGGTAGTATGTTTGCCTAGCTTACTCTTAGTAGAAATCTCATTTACCCGTAAGTTTAGATCGGGAATCAGCTCGTTAATCAGCGAGGATTTGCCAACGCCAGATTGGCCTAAAAAAATATGCGCTTTATGGTTGAGCTGTGTTTTAAAATTTGCAACGTTGGTTTGTGCTTTAACACTTAAATAATGCACTGAATAGCCAGCAGATTCGTACATTGAAAAATCTTGTTTCACTTGCTCAAAATTATCAGATAATTCAATTTTATTAACCACAATGTTAATCGGCAAATTGGCGTTTTCAGCCACCACCAAATACCGATCAATCAGCTCAAATTGATAATGTGGCTCAATCGCCACCACCAGCCATAGCTCGTCAATATTAGCAGCAATAATTTTTTGTGAGCGCATTAGTGAATTATCGCGCTTGATTAGTGCAGTCACAATACCTTCGCCATTGTCTGTGGCTTGGAAAAGCACTTGGTCGCCTGCTACTGATAGCTCAATATTGCGCCTAGCGGTGCATTGATACAGTTCACCCGATTCGCTCTCAACTAGCAGTCGCTGACCATAGCGCGTAATCACTAAGCCGGTTTGTGCATGGTTTGCGTCTAATTCTAGCTCGCTATGATCATCTGAGGCGCGATTGGCTCTAGCAATACGCTCAGCTTGAATTTTTTCAATACGCCATTTCTGGCGTCGAGTTAGGCTCAATTATTCTTTAAGATGATAGTACTGGTTGTTTAGGTAATCTAGTACAGCTTTTTCCTCTTCAGGGAACCAGCCTAACTCGAAGTTAGTCACACACATGCTAACTTGTCTACGCAAATCAAATAGCGTAGCCATCTTGGAATTATCACGTGTGTAGAATGCTTCATCATGAGTAGCTATATGACATGCAACGCATGCCTCAGCATGAAGTTCTTTGCCATCTTCTTCGGCAAAAACAAGAGTGTTTGTTAGTAGTGTGGTTGCTAGTATTATTGCTTTCATATCTTTCTCCTTTATTTTGCAATAAGTATACCGTTTATTTTTCTAAAAAGAAAAACTCAGTATTTAAATATTCGCGAGTATCTTGAATGTCTTGTGCATTCCAATTCAGACGAAAATAATCGCTGCAAGCACCAATCATATTGCCTAGTTCATCTTTGCTAGTCATTTCATTCCATCCCAGCGATTCATAAGGCATGTGATGGCATTTGGCACAACTTTCTTCATACAAAAGCTTACCATCGGCAATATTTGGCACAGCCCAGCTAAGACTAGGCAGTAAGAATAAGCTTAGAAGGCTAGCTTTCAGAAGCCTTAAGATGGTTAATTCGAATCGATGCACTTGGGTGTGAATCATGAAAAGCAGAGTAGAGTTTATCGGGAGTAAGTGTTGAGGCGTTATCACGATAAAGTTTAACCAAGCTTGATACCAAATCCTCAGCATGCGTATGTTTGGCAGCAAAAGCATCTGCCTCAAATTCGTGCTTGCGTGACAGTGCGTTACTAATTGGTGCAATAAAAAAGCTAAATACTGGAATTACCAGCATAAACAAAACAAGCGCTGTATGGTTAGATGGATTTTCAATACCTAGTCCGTTAAAAAACCATAGCTGGGTGATTAAGTATCCAAGAAGAGCCAAGCCGAGTAGTGAAATAGTAAACGAAGAAATCATATGCTTGCGAATATGCTTATGATGGAAATGCCCCAATTCATGCGCCAAAATTGCCTCTACTTCTTTATCTTCCATGCCTTCTAGAAGCGTGTCAAAAAACACAATGCGTTTGTTTTTGCCAATACCGGTAAAGTAGGCATTACCATGAGAAGAGCGCTTAGAGCCGTCCATCACAAAAACACCATCACTCTTAAAACCAGTGCGTGTTAATAGGTTGTCAATTTTTGCTTTAAGCTCAAGATTATCCAACGGTTTGAATTTGTTAAAAATAGGTGCAATATAACTTGGATAAAGCCAAAACATTAATAATGAAAAACTTGTTAACACTATCCAAACATAAGCCCACCAAAACTCACCCATTTCGTTCATTAGCCACAAAATAGCGTAAACAAGCGGCAAACCGATAATAAGCATCAAGATAAACTCTTTAAACAAATCTCCCGCAAAAGTTTTTATATTAGTTTTGTTAAATCCAAATCTTTCTTCGAGTACAAAAGTGCGATAAAGACTAAAAGGCAAATCAATCAAGCTGGCAATCATCATTAAGCTGATGACAAAGAGTACACCAGAACTTAGTGCATCTAAGCCTAAAGCTTGCCAAGCGCCATCAAGCCAATTAAGCCCGCCACCAAGTGTCCAAACAAGCAACACTATCGTAGAAAAGATAATCTCAAAATGATTAACAGTGAGCTTGGCTTGTGTATATTGCGCTGCTTTTTGATGTTGTTCTAATGTGATTTTTTCTTGAAATTCGCCAGGAACGCTATCAAATGATTTGACCACTGCTTTATCTTGGCGTACGTTTAGCCATAGTAGGGTAATGACATAGCTTAGAGTCGCTACCAAAAAAACCAAAGTAAATAAATTAAATTCCATGTTCCTCCCAAGAATTAATGAATGAATATTAGCTATTTTACCGCCATTTTCAGA
>JAHZKM010000065.1 GCA_022600395.1 Pseudomonadota bacterium
CGCTTAGGCGCCCATAAATTTTAGAGCCATGAGTCGCTGACATCCTCTCAACCACCTCTTTTTGCAACATAAAAGTCATGTCAATAACTTTATCTCGGTGTGCAAGCAGATGAAACAAAATAGGGGAGGAGATATTGTATGGTAGATTACCTACAACTCTAATTGGTGGGTTGAATAAATCAAGGTCAAAATTAAGCGCATCACCTTGATGAATAATTAGATTAGGTTTATTGTAACTATTTAAAATTTCAATTAAATCTCGATCAATTTCGATAACATTTAATCGCTCCACACGATCTAAAAGCGGGATTGTCATGGCCCCTTGCCCAGGACCAATTTCTAGTAAATTGTCATCTTTCTTGGGTGCAATTGTTGCAATAATTTGATCAATAATTTTCTGGTCAGTCAGAAAATTTTGTCCAAAACGCTTTCGCGCTTTATGCTTTTTAGTAGTATCCAAAACTTGCTCAGACATTTTTTTTATTAATAAAATCTTGTGCGTATTCTATCGCAGTATGTAAACTTCCTAGACTAATATTGCCACTTCCTGCTAGTGGCAAAGCAGTGCCATGATCAACTGAGGTGCGTATAAATGGCAAACCTAAAGTAATGTTTACAGATTTTTTAAAGCCTAGTGTTTTAAGTACAGGCAACCCTTGATCATGATACATGCTTAGAACGCAATCAACACCTTTAAGCGCATCAACAGTAAATGCTGTATCCGCAGGCACGCTACCAAACAAGTTAAATCCTTGTTGATTAAGTTGTTGAATAAGAGGGTTGATAATTTCAATTTCTTCCATACCAAGACAGCCGTCCTCACCCGCATGGGGGTTAAGTCCACACACAATAATTCGAGGATTGTTAATTCCGTAACTTTCTAAAGACTTATGAATAATGCGAATAGTTTTTTCCAGGGGCGCTGTTTGGATATTTTGAGCTACCTGAGAGAGTGGCAAGTGAGTGGTTGCAAGTGCTACGCGAAGACCTTTGGTGGCCAGCATCATGACAGTTTTATCTGTATTTGATAGCGCAGCTAAATATTCTGTATGGCCAGTAAAAGTAGGGTCAATGGTATTAAGAATACCTTTATGAATAGGTCCTGTCACTAGAGCCTCGCATTGATTGGTTAGGCAAAAATTAGTCGCTTTATCTAGTGTATTGAGAACGTATTGTGCATTATCGGCATTTAAAATTCCTGGCTCCACATAACCACTTAACTTAATAGGATAAACACACAATTCGCCATTATTTAAAGATTTATCAGATTCGACAATCTTTAGAGGTAATTTTAAAATTTTTGCACGCTTTAATAGGAGATCCGGGTCGGCAAAAACTAATAAATTTTTAGCAACATGTTTTTGGGCATGAATAATCGCCAAATCAGGTCCAATTCCACCAGGCTCTCCTGGGGTAAATGCAATAGTCATTTATAGCATAATTTTGTAAAGAGAATAGCTTATATTATAGTGTTAATATTTAAGAAAAATTTTATATACTGTAATATTTTTTTTACTATAAAAATGTATTAATAAACAATAACTTATAATTATATTAAAACACATATCGGTTATTTAAATTAAATAACAAACACAAGTAAAAATGATTCCTATAAAATTCCGAATAATAATAATTAAATTCATACTAAAAAACAGGTTAACTATGCGCTTCACAATCACACCCTTAGTCACATCAGTTTTACTTACTTTTTCACTCCCTTCGCAAGCTCAAATTATCAATCAAAATGCCAGCAACTTTGATTCGGTTTATAACATTCAGACAATTAGCGGCATGTCATTAGATAAAAGAGCACTACTAGGCGGGACTGTGGTTTCTTCATCTTTGGTTAATTTATCTGCACAAGTGTCGGGCGATGTATTAACGGTAAACGGCCGCGAAGGTGACATGTTTAAAAAAGACTCAATCATTGTAACTTTAGAGCAAGAATCTATTCAAGCACAGCGCGACTCAGCCTATGCTGAAATTGCTTCAGCAAACGAAGCATTGAGAAATGCAGGTGTTCAATACTCTCAGTCTATTGTTTCTCCTAATAGCGGCGGAATGCTTGGTAGCGTTCCAGGAATGTTCTCCATGTTTACTGATCCAATGCTTAAAATAAGCGGACAAGGAAATCCAGAGTTTGATAAATTTGCTAATAGAACATCAAGATACACCGCTTACCAGCAAGCAAAAAATAAACTAACACAAGCAGAAAACAATCTAAAACAAATTGAATCACGCCTTAAAGATGCAAGTATTAGCGCGCCATTTGATGGTGTTATTGTTGCCAAATCAATCAATGAGGGTGATATTGTTCAACCTGGACAAACTTTACTAAAATTTGCCAATATTAAAGAACTTCAAGTTGAAGTTAACATTCCTTCAAGATTGGTTAGAAGTTTAAAACTAAATAAAGACTATCGAGTGAAGCTAGATATTGCCAATATTGTTGTTGAGGCTAAATTAGCGCAAATTTATCCAATTGCGGATAATGCCAAGCATAGTGTTAAGGTAAAGCTAGACTTGCCAGTCAATGTGCCAGTGCTTCCTGGCGCATATGCTGAGGTTGAGATTTTTGAAACTGATTCAGGGGTATTAACTCCTGTTGTTCCAGAGGTAGCTATTATGTGGCGTTCATCACTACCTAGTGTTTTTGTCATTAATCCACTTACCAATAAAACTGAGTTGCGCTTTATTCGCTTAGGCGAACAAGTCGGTAAAGATAAGAAGAGTATTTTATCAGGTTTAAAGATTGGTGAAAAAATCGTCGCCAATCCAAATATCTTAATGGTTTCAGGAATGAGTATTTAATTGAGCACTTATGTCAAATAACAATACAAACAATAACGATGAAATTGATTTAGGGGTTGCTGGAAAGCTAACCAAAGCCTTTATCACCTCTCCGCTATCGATTATTATATTCTTCGCCATGTTAGGCGCAGGTATTATCGGTTTGATTTCAACTCCGCGACAAGAAGACCCGCAAATTTCAGTTCCTTTGATCGATCTTTTTGTTGAATACCCAGGCGCTTCTTCGGAAGAGGTTTCTAATATTGTAGTTAAACCATTAGAACGCTTAATGTCTCAAATTTTAGGCGTTAAGCATGTCTACTCAGTAAGCGACAAAGCACAAGGCATTATTACAGTTGAGTTTGATGTCGGTCAAGATATGAATGCATCAATCATTAAGGTTCGTGACAAAATGCTGGCTAACCTTGACTTTATGCCACCTGGGGCTAAAACGCCACTAATCAAGCCTAAAGAAATTGATGATGTGCCTATTATTAATCTCACGTTATGGTCAAAATCTCTAGATGACGGCCAGTTGCGTTCGCTAGGATTAGAATTAATTCAACAATTAGAAAAAGTAGAAGATACCAATAATGGTTTTATTGTAGGTGGACGTAAAGAAATTTTTCATATTGATGCTTATCCAGGCCGTTTAGCTGGTTATGGCGTCTCTATCCAACAAATAGCAGGCACTGTTGGTAATGCGAATGTTCGTGAACATACAGGTAATATTGAGTTAAATGGCTACAATATGGAGGTCTACTCAGGCGACTTCTTTACCAAAGTTGAAGATATTGAGAATTTAGTAGTTGCTATTAACGATGGTAAGCCCATTTATATTCGAGATGTAGCCGATGTGTATTATGCCCCAGAAGATACGGAACATATGGTTAGCTATTACACAGGCAAGGCTAATAAAACAGGGCAAAAAGCAACTGGTGAACAGGCGGTAACTATCGCCATTGCTAAGAAGTTTGGCTCTAATGGTGTCGCTGTCGCTGAAAATATTTTAGCTAAAGTAGAAGAATTGAAAGGTCGTTTAATTCCAGATAACGTAGAAATAGCAATTACTCGAAACTATGGAAAATCTGCAAAAGATAAGGTTAATGCTTTAATTAAAAAATTATTTATTGCAACGGGTGCGGTTACTTTACTAGTCTGGTTTGCATTAGGCTGGCGTCCTGCACTTGTTGTAACGTTGGTTATTCCAGTAGTGCTCTTAATGACTATATTTTCTGCTTGGATTTTAGGCATGACTATTGATCGAGTGAGTTTATTTGCTCTTATCTTCTCGATTGGCATTTTAGTAGATGATGCAATTGTCGTTACAGAAAATATTTATAGGCGTTGGCTTATTGACCAAAAAATTACTATTAGCACTGCAATTGATGCAGTACGCGAAGTCGGTAATCCGACAATTTTAGCAACCTTTACAGTTGTTGCAGCACTTGTGCCAATGGCAGCTGTAAGCGGTATGATGGGGCCTTACATGGCACCAATTCCAGTGCTAGGATCGGTTGCTATGCTGTTCTCATTATTTGCAGCCTTTGTATTTACTCCATACTTCATTATGAAGTTTGTTCCGCCTTTAAACGTCTTGCATAAGATGCATGAAAAAGAGGAAAAAGAAGCAAAGGTAATGTTTGCATTTTACCATTCAACTATTTCTACATTATTTAACAAAACCGCTTATGGCTGGAGCTTTTTACTAGGTCTAGTGGTTGTCTTTTTCATGGCCATATCTATGTTTTATACAACTACTGTTCCTGTTAAGATGTTGCCACTTGATAATAAATCAGAATTCGGCGTTATGCTAGATATGCCAGATGGGACATCTTTATCAGATACTGCATCGACACTTCATTTAATGGCTCAAGAGTTGCGTAACGTGCCTGAAGTAATAGATATTCAGGCCTACTCAGGAACTGCAAAACCATTTGACTTTAATGGCCTGGTTAGACATTCTTATTTACGCCAATCCTCGTCAGTTGGTGAGCTTCAAATTCAGCTAGCAGAAAAAGCAGATCGCTCTCGCTCAAGCCATGAAATCGCACTGGAAGCTCGCAGTTTATTAAAAACAATAGCAGAAGAAGCTGGCGCAAACTATGCTGTGGTAGAAATGCCACCTGGTCCTCCAGTTCTAAGACCGGTCGTTGCAGAAGTTTATGGTCCAGACAAAGAAACACGCCGCAAATTAGCTAATGACTTAACAGAGCTGTTTATCGAATCAGGCACCATGGCGGATATAGATAACCTAATGCGAGATGCATATCCAGTAATTGACTTTCAAGTGGATACTGCAAAGGCTTCAAGATTTGGAGTGAGCGTGATGACTATTAAAGAAACATTGGCAATGGCTATGAGCAGCTTTAATGTCGGTACTATTCGCTTAAAAAATGCGTTAGAACCTTCTCGTATTTGCCTTCAAGTGCCATTAACAAAGCGCTCTCAGCTTTCTTATTTAACACAACTACCTGTACCGTCTCAAAATGGTAATATGATACCTATCTCTGAACTTGGCTCGTTCAGCTATAAAAAGCAAGATGATCTAATCTATCATAAAGATTTATCTGATGTTGAATATGTTTTGGGTGAGCCTATTGGTCGTCTGAGTGCACCAATTTACGCTATGTTTGCCGTTGATGATTTACTACTTAGATATCAAACATTAGATGGTACTCAGCTTCAAGGTGAATACCTAGGCCCGCCAAAAAATCAAAATATCCCGGGCTTTCAATGGGCTGGAGAATGGACAGTTACTTTTGAAACTTTCCGTGATATGGGAATGGCTTTTGGTGTTGCTTTAGTTGTTATTTACATGCTAGTTGTTTGGCAGTTTGGTAATTTCATTATTCCAGCAGTTATTATGGCGCCAATTCCATTAACACTCTTAGGTATTGTGCCTGGACACTGGTTGTTGGGTGCAGAATTCACCGCAACTTCAATGATCGGTTGGATTGCTCTTGCAGGTATTATCGTGCGTAACTCTATTCTTTTGGTTGACTTTACCGTTCAAGAATATGCCAAAGGCACACCGTTCTTTGATGCTGTGATTAACTCTTGTGCATCAAGAACTAGACCAATTATGATTACTGCATTTGCATTGGTTGGCGGCTCTAGTGTTATCCTTTCAGATCCTATTTTCCAAGGTATGGCAATTTCATTACTATTCGGTGTATTAATTTCAACAATCCTGACGCTGATTGTAATTCCATTAGGAACTTTGTCAGCTGGCGAAGCATCTTGTCGAAATATTGCGGTTAATATGGGTTTGCTACCAGGAGAAGCTGACTCTGATGCTAAGTACAATGTCAATACAGAAGAGAAGCCTAAGAATCGTAAAAAAAATACTGATCCTAAAGATTGGATCAAGACAGCATTAACCAAAAAATCTAAGAAATCAGATGCTACGGAAAATTCATCTGAAGATGAAAAGATTGATACCAATGGTTTGCTTAAAAAGGAAGATAAAAACGATTTGTAATTAGAAAAACTTGCTTAAAAACAAGTTTGACATAAAAAAAAATACCGACTTATGTCGGTATTTTTTTTGTGAATCCGTCAGATAATTAATTAGCTTATAGCTTCTCCTGCAGCTTGTAGATCTGCATGATAAGATGAGCGAACCATTGGTCCGCTAGCAATTTGTGAAAAACCGAGTTCTGTAGCGATGTCTTTATACTTGTTAAACTGGTCTGGGTGAATATAGGCTTCTACCGCCAAATGATGTTTACTAGGCTGTAAATATTGACCTAATGTCAACATATCAACCTGATGTGCGCGCAAATCTTTTAAAACGTCAATAATTTGTTTTTCGCTCTCACCAACACCAAGCATTAGACCAGATTTTGTCGTAATGCCAGGATGTTGCTTTTTAAAAGCTTGTAACAATTCAAGAGAGTATTCATAATTTGCGCCAGGACGAACTTTAGGATACAAGCTTGGCACTGTCTCGAGATTGTGATTAAACACATCAGGAGGGCAAGATTTAAACACCTCAAGTGCTTTGTCTACCCTACCTCTAAAGTCAGGGGTTAAAATTTCAATCTTAACATTAGGCGTATGCATTCTCACTGCATCAATACATTGTTTAAAGTGGTTAGCACCACCATCACGAAGATCATCACGATCAACTGACGTAATAACCACATACTTTAGCTGCATTTTTTTAATAGTATCGGCTAAATGCTTAGGCTCATTGACATCAAGCGCCTTTGGCTTTCCATGCGCAACATCGCAAAAAGGACAGCGCCGTGTGCAAATTTGCCCCATAATCATAAAGGTTGCCGTGCCATGATTAAAGCACTCGCCTAAATTCGGACATTGAGCCTCTTCACAAACTGTAAATAGTCGCTGATCTCTTAGGGTATTTTTGAGTTTGTCTACTTTTGAGCCACTCGGATGTTTGATGCGAATCCAGCTAGGCTTTCTTAAGGCTATTCGCTCAGAGTCAGGTTTAATTCTAAGTCGCGACACCTTAGATTCACCTTTAAGATGCTTAATATCAATTTCTTGTTCGTTTGAATGATTATTGGGCACGAGTAATATGATGAGTCAGTAGTTGCGTCAACTGTTTGGCAATCTTAGAAAAATAAACCTTATTATCCGCTAAGTCTTGCACTTGTGTTACCTTCAATCCTTGGTATCCGCAAGGGTTAATTTGTGAAAAAGGCTGCAAGTCCATATCAACATTTAAACTCAGGCCATGGTAAGTTTTCCCTTGTTTGACTTTAAGTCCTAAGGCTGCAATTTTAGCATGATTGACATAAACACCCGGTGCGCCAATTTTTATATGTGCTTTAATATGATAAAGATTCAGCAAATCAATAATTGAAGTTTCAATGATAGAGACTATTTTTTTAACACCTATACCTAAACGCTTTAAATCAATTAGACAATACACAATCAACTGACCAGAACCATGATAGGTAATTTGCCCGCCGCGATCTGTTTTAACAATCGGTGTAGTGCCAATATTAAGCAAATGTTCAGACTTTCCTGCAATACCTTGGGTAAAAACACTGGGATGCTCTACAACCCACAACTCATCTTCAGAGTCTTTGGTACGAGAATCGGTAAAGTCTTTCATAGCTTGCCAAGTTGATAGATACTCTTGGGTGCCAAGCTCGATAACTTTCATATTTGTTTATAAAACGTAAGCAACTAGTTTGCAATCCTGCAACTCTTGATTCATTGCATCTAATTGCACTCGGCTTGTGGCAATAATTTTGAGTGTAATGGATACATATCCACCTTTGGAGCTATGTTTACTACTAATATTATTTGGGTGGATTACATCTGTATGACGCTCTACAATTGTACGTACAGTCGAGTGTAACTCATCACAGGTTTTGCCAAAAACTTTAACAGAATAATCACAAGGAAAATTCCATAATTCTTCAGAGGTTAAATTAGGTGCAGTCATATTAAGGGATTTTATCTTCTATTACGGTAGAATATGGCCAGTTTTCATTTTTTCAAGTTATTATGCGTCCAGAGCAAGTTAATAAAATCCTTACCCAAGAGTTTGAATCCGTTTTTGATGGTCATCACACACCGGTCATGCTATGGGGTGCGCCAGGTATCGGCAAGTCTCAGATTATCTCCCAAGTGGCTGAAGCTCATGAGGTTAATATTATTGATATTCGTTTATCACAAATGGAGCCCAGTGATCTTCGCGGAATTCCTTTTAAGAATGACAAGCTGGTGGACTGGTCAATTCCTTCTCTGTTGCCCGATGAAAAGCGTCACGGCAAGCAGGGTATTTTATTTTTAGATGAAATAACCTCCGCACCTCCAACTGTATCTGCTGCAGCTTATCAGCTGATTTTAGATAGACGTTTAGGCGATTATATTGTGCCAGATGGCTGGGTTATTTTTGCAGCAGGTAATCGCCAAGGTGATCGTGGAGTAACCTATTCCATGCCAGCACCTTTAGCCAATCGTTTTTCCCATTATGAACTAGATGTTAATCTAGACGATTGGGCAGCCTGGGCTTATAAAAATCAAATTGATGAGCGTATTATTGGTTTTTTACGGTATCGTCCTGAACATTTATTTGAATTTGATCCAGCGCACAATCCAGCAGCTTTTCCTTCGCCAAGAACCTGGGAGTTCGTACATCGAGCGCTTAAAAAATTTGACAATGATTTATCACTCTTTAGGCAAGCAGCTAGTGCTTGTGTGGGTGAAGTAGCTGGCGTTGAAATAACAACTTTTGTTGAGCATATGGCAGATCTACCTGATTTAGATGCTATTATTCAAGGCGAATCAGTCAGCATACCTAAAGAGTTAGATCTTCAATATGCAATCTGTGCCGCCTTAGCAGGACGAGCAATCGCTGCAAAAGATAGTGATCAGGCGCAACAAATCTGGGGAAATATCCTTAATTTTGCACGTGAGTTTCCACAAAAAGAGCTAGGTGTTATGCTAGTTTCTGATATGCAAAGAGCTATTGGTGGTGATATTTTTGCAGTACCTGAGTTTGCCAATTGGGCAGGGAAAATAGCAGAGACTTTGTTTGACTAGAACCAATATGATTAATTTAAGTCAACGTCAGGTGGAAAAATCGAATGAAAAGATGTTAGTAACTCAAACTTTGTTTGTAAAAATATCACAAAAACTAAAAATACACTGTTCGAAAGATTTTTATATTAAAAAATTAATTTTTATTGCATGTTTAAGCGAAAAAATCACTAATTATTCACAATTATGCAATAAAAAAAATCGTAAAAACCTTGAATTACATAGATCTTTAGCAGAATTAGCCAATCAATCAAACCCTATTGAGAAATTTGGCAAATTATTAAAATCATGCGCAAAATTAGTCAATAAAAAAAGTTTTACAAATATTGAGTTATTCTTTGAGTCGCAGCGAGTAGTAATTCTTAATTTTAGCTCTAAACAAGGTTCTGCCAAAATTTATGAGTGATTCTGACTATCCATACTGGCGAAGTGATGAGCTGAAATCTACGCCTAAGCCAAAGGTAGAGGTGATTGGCGAAGATGTTATCTTTGAAAACAATATTGATGATATTGATTTGGAGATGGTTGAGGCCAAGCTTACCAAAGCACGTACACAGCTTATTTTAGATAAACCTTTTTTAGGAAACTTAGTTCTGCGTTTGCCGTTAAAGGCAGCTGGTTCTTGGTGTAAAACCAGCGCCACAGATGCCAAAAGTTTTTACTACAATCCTAGTTTTATCGACAAACTTAACAACCATCAAACAAAATTTGTACTCATTCACGAGGCGCTTCATTGTGCGCTAACGCACTTTTCCAGACGTGGCAATCGAGATAAACACAAATGGGATTTGGCTTGTGATTTTGCCATTAATCCTCTATTGGTTAAGGAGGGGTTTCGTCCACCTTTAGATGTGCCTATCTTTAGTAAATACGAGAGCATGATTGCTGAAGAGATATATCCGATGATCGATGACAGTATTGATACCGAACCCATGGATCAGCATTTGTACGATGATAATCCAAAAGATGATGCGGATGAGTCAGATGGCGGAATGCGCGAAGATAGTCTTGAAGGTGAAAAAGACAACACGTCTGATAAGGGGCAAGATAACAAACCGTCATCAGGCAATTCAAATTCTGAGGGCTTGGCTGATCAGCCACCGCCACTAAGCCCTGACGAAATGCAATCGCTCAGCGCACAGTGGCAAAAAAACCTAGCTTCGTCAGCGCAACTCGCACAACAAGCAGGAAAATTAGAGGGTGAGTTTGCTAAATTAATTGATTTTTTCTTGCAGCCGCAACTTTCTTGGCAATCTTTATTGGCACAATATATGTCGAGCCTTGCCCGAGATGACTTTTCCTACGCAAGAGCTTCAAGAAGAAGTGGTGATGCAATTTTGCCATCATTAAGATCAAGTCAAATTGATGTTAGTGTTGCTATTGATACCTCGGGGTCAATCTCTCAAGAAGAAATCAACGAATTTGTCTCTGAAATTAATGCCATTAAAAGCAATATGCGCGCCTCGATAACACTTATTGCTTGTGATGAAAAAGTCGATCCAAAGCTAATTTGGCGTTTTGAGGCTTGGGATGAATTGCAATTTCCTGTTTCATTGGGCGGCGGTAAAGGGACTAATTTTATTCCTGTATTTGACTATATAGAACAACAGGATGCCTATCCCAGTGTTCTTATTTATTTCACCGATGCCAAAGGCAAATTTCCAGAATTTGAACCCAGTTATCCAGTGATGTGGTTAGTTAAAGGCAAGGAACCAATTCCTTGGGGCTCTCGAATTCAGCTTAATTAATCATGCAAGATCTAACCCCTGAAGAATTAAAACAATACCTTGCGCTAAACCAGCCCTTGTTGCTCGATGTTAGAGAACAGTGGGAATGGGATAAATGCCATTTTGATGAAGCGAAGCTTTTACCTATGGGGCAAATTATGGCGAATATTGATACTTTTGACAAATCAGCAGAGTTGGTGATTATTTGCCATCATGGTATTCGC
>JAHZKM010000066.1 GCA_022600395.1 Pseudomonadota bacterium
AACATGCCGATCTTGTGAAACTACTTGCCCGTCTGGAGTTGAATACGGAAAACTAGTTGATATTGGTCGCGAGTTTGTTGAACAGAAAAGACCGCTTTGGCAAAAAGTGATGCGTTACTCTGTGCGTAAATTATTAACCACACCACTGCTTTTTAATCCAGTTGGACGTGTTGTCAGACACTCCAAAATTAAAAATAAATCAAGCTTTACAGCTACGCCAGGTAAAGATTCTAAAAACAAGGTATTGTTACTAGGTGGCTGTGTGCAACCAATACTAGCGCCTAATATTAATCATAGCATTAAAAATATTTTAGCTAAGCTTGGCTATGATGCGATTGAAACACCGCAAAAACAATGTTGCGGTTCGATTGATCAACATTTAAGTGCTGAAAAAGATGCAATGGTTAAAATTAAGCGCAATATTGACACATGGCTGGCATATGATGTAGAAGTGATTATTTCCAGTGCTAGTGGTTGTGGATTGATGGTCAAAGATTACGCGTCAATGTTTAAAGAAGGTGATGAATATTATCAAAAAGCAAAAGTCATCTCAAGTAAGACACTAGATATTGCTGAATTTTTAGCAGATAAAGACCTGAGTCAGCTAAACTTAGAAAAAGCTAATATCTCTTATCATGAGCCATGCACACTGCAGCACGGGCAAAAATTAGCAGGCTTGGTTAATTCTATTTTGCAAAGACTAGGCTATACGCCAGCCTCAGTAACAGACGCGCATCTTTGTTGTGGCTCTGCAGGTACCTATTCAATTCTGCAGCCAGAACTCTCAAAGCAGTTCAAAACTAATAAGCTTAATAACTTAAACGCTTCTAATCCGCAGATGATTGTCACGGCAAATATTGGCTGCTTAATGCATTTACAAAAAGACAGCAAAATTCCTGTTAAACATTGGGTGGAATTATTGGATAATTAGATTAATTAATTAGCCAAATGGTGTCATGGGTAGAAGAAGAAAGCCAAAAGCCAAAACTTATCAACTGGAGATTGAATCCCTTTCTCATGAGGGCCGTGGCATTGCTCACCTTGATGAAAAAGTGATTTTTGTTAGTGGTGCTTTACCCGGTGAAACTGTTTTAGCTGATCGAAGCTTTTCGCGCGCTAAGTTTGAAGAAGCGGATGTTATAGAGGTGCTTAAATCAGCTGATAATCGCATCACACCAAAATGTGAAGTGTTTGGTGTTTGTGGTGGGTGTTCTTTTCAGCATCTATCTAGTGAGGATCAAATAGGCGCTAAAGGTGAGTGGCTGAAAGATGCTTTTTTAGGTCAAGCTAAAGTTGCGCCAAAACACTGGCTAGCGCCACTTCAGCTTCAAAGCTGGGGCTATCGTCGTAAGGCAAGATTGGGTGTGCGTTATGTGGCTAAAAAAGAAAAAGTATTAGTCGGCTTTAGAGAAAAAAAATCTGGCTTTATTACCAATATGAGTCGTTGTGAAGTTTTGCATCCTTCTTTGGGTGACAATCTTGAGCTGTTAGCCCAAACAATAGAAAAACTATCTATTAAATCACAAGTGCCACAACTCGAAGTGGCGGTTGCTGAGAATAATACTGTGCTCATTTTGCGTCACTTAGAGCCGCTTAGTGAAGCAGATGAGCAAATATTATTAGATTGTGCTCGTGAATTAAAGCTTACCTTTTATACGCAAAGTGGCGGTGCGGACACAGTTAAACCACTCGATCAGCCAGCTGTCTTAAGCTATTCACACCCAGATCATGATATTGTAATGGAATTTTTACCGACTGATTTCACTCAGGTTAATTTTAAACTAAATCAAAAAATGATTAATCTGGCGTTAGATATGCTTGAATTGAATGACGATGATGAGGTGATTGATCTCTTTTGTGGCTTGGGCAATTTCACCTTGCCTATTGCAAAATACGCTAAACATGTGGTGGGAGTAGAAGGAGATCTGGGCCTAATTGAACGAGCAAAATATAATGCCGAGCAAAATGCTATCAATAATGTCGATTTTTATAAGGCAGATCTCTTTAAGGAGGTTGAAGGTTTTGAGTGGTTTAGAGGTAAAACTTACAACAAAGCCTTAATTGATCCAGCTCGTTCTGGTGCTATTGAAATTGTTGAGCTGCTGCCCAAGTTAGGTGTTAAACGCTTGGTGTATGTATCATGTAATCCAGCCACTTTGGCACGTGATACCGCTAGATTAATTGAGCTTGGTTATCAGCTTGATACCGCAGGTGTTATGGACATGTTCCCGCAAACAGCACATGTTGAATCTATTGCGCTTTTTACAAAATAAACTAACCGTATGATTACAATCAACATTGCTAATCAAACGCTAACTTACCAAGGACTGGTTTATTCAATTAGTAGTGCAGCAAACGGCACTGGTGAAATAGAAGGTTCGTTTTGCACACCTTTGGGAAAATTTAAAATAGCTGAAAAAATTGGCCAGGATTTGGCACCAGGCTCTGTGCTAGTTGCTCGAGTGCCAACGGGTGAGGTGTATTCACAAAAACTTTCTGATCAACAGCCTAATCGAGATTGGATTTTATCGCGTATTTTATGGCTTGATGGAGTTGAGCCACATAATAAAAATACCAAGCAGCGCTATATTTATATTCATGGTTCACCTGATGAATTTTGCCAAGGAGTGGCTGGCTCAAAAGGCTGTATCCGTATGAAAAATAGTGATATCATTAAAATCTTCAATCAGGTGAAAACAGGCGATGAGGTGATCATCCAATGATTAAAAATTATTTACCAAAAAAAGCAGCAAAGCTCGTCTCAGAAGGTGCAGTTTTGATCGATGTGCGTTGCGAGGCGGAAAATAAATTTGTAGGTCGCGTACCCGGATCAATCCTAATTCCCTGGCTAGATGAGCCAGAATGGGAAGTGGATGAAGAGAGTTTTATTAAGGCCTTTTCTCGATTTGATATTAATAAAGATGCTGAGATTATTTTAATTTGCCGAAGTGGCTATCGATCTGACGATGCAGGCAAATGCTTGGTTAAAAATGGATTTAATAATATTGCACATGTGGTTAGTGGTTTTGAGGGCGATTTAGATGAAGCGGATCAGCGCGGTAATATAAACGGCTGGCGCCATGATGGTATGCCTTGGGTTCAGTGTTAGCAAGCATTCGATTGTTCCTTCACCCTCGGGTGGCTACCATGCTGTTTTTAGGCTTTTCAGCGGGTGTGCCGATCCTCCTTATTTTTTCCACTTTAGGTCTTTGGCTAAATGAAGCGGGTGTTGCCAAATCTAGTATTACGTTTTTTTCTTGGGCCGCACTTGGTTATTCGTTTAAATTTGTTTGGGCCCCTTTAGTTGATCGACTGCCTGTCCCCGTTTTAACTAACCTATTAGGTCGGCGTCGTGCATGGATGCTGATTTCACAATTAGCCATTATGGGTGCTATCTTTTTGATGTCATCAGTTGATCCAAAAGCGGGTGTTGATAGTTTAACTATTATGGCTTATGGCGCAGTTCTCTTAGGATTTTCATCAGCCACACAAGATATTGTGATTGATGCATACCGTATCGAATCAGCAGATCAAGATATGCAATCCATGTTATCGGCAACTTATGTTGCTGGCTATCGTATTGGTATGCTAACTGCTGGAGCAGGCGGTTTGTTTTTAGCTAGCTATTTTGGCTCTACTAAAGAGCTGTATAGTTTTTCTGCCTGGTCAAATACTTACTTAGTTATGATTTTAGTTATGACGATTGGTGTTGCAACCACTTTAATTATTAAAGAGCCAGGCCAAGCTCAGCCTGAAGAGCATTATTCCACGCAAGATTATTTGCGATTTTTTGTTTTGTTTTTAGCAGTAGTTACTGCATTTATCACTACATTCTCTTTAAGCTCAGAGTTGGTTGCAACATTTAAAGCTTATTTAACGACAGTATTTTCTAATCAGCATTTATCTGGATTTATTGTTGGTGCATTTAGAATGGTATTGGCAATTGCCGGTGCATATTTAACAACTCGACTATTAATCACACTTAACGTGGTTAACCAGTCGATGGTCAATGGCACTTATATTGAACCAGTTAAAGATTTTTTTAATCGCTATGGTATGAGTGTTGCTGTATTGTTATTGGCTGTTATTGGCTTGTACCGCATTAGTGATATTGTACTGGGCGTGGTGGCAAATATCTTTTATCAAGATATGGGATTTAGCAAAATAGAAATTGCCACAGTTTCTAAAACTTTTGGCCTATTTATGACGATTGCTGGAGGTTTTTTAGGTGGTCTAATGGCTATCAGATGGGGTGTTTTTAAGGTATTGTTTTTAGGTGCAGCCTTATCTGCATTGACCAATTTACTCTTTATTGTTTTGGCTAATATTGGTTATGATATAACTTGGTTGTACGTTACCATCACTATGGATAACTTATCCGCTGGACTGGCTAGTGCCGCCTTTATTGCTTTTTTATCCAGTCTGACTAACATTAAATTTACCGCTGTTCAATATGCTATTTTTTCCTCGCTTATGACGCTACTTCCTAAGGTTTTTGGTGGTTATTCAGGTGGCATGGTTGAGGCGTTTGGCTATAGTCAGTTTTTTATTATTACTACACTAATAGGACTACCTATTTTGTATTTAGTCTACAAAGTAAAACCTTATATCAATTAAATAAACTATGAATCTAGGACCGATTATGATGGATGTGTCAGGCTTGACACTGACAGAAATAGAAATAGCGCAACTTGCAAAACCCAGCATTGGCGGCGTGATTTTATTCAGCCGTAATTTTACTTCTATTGATCAAGTTAAACGCTTAATTGCCTCTATTCGAGCTATTAAGCCTGGTATTTTGATTGCTGTTGATCACGAAGGTGGGCGAGTGCAGCGTTTTAAAAATGGTTTTACTCATTTGCCTGCTATGTTGAGATTGGGAGAGCTATATGATAAAAACCCCAAGAAAGCGCTGAAATATGCTTGTTCTTGCGGATTTATACTGGCTTATGAATTACTAGAGGTGGATATTGACTTTTCTTTTGCGCCAGTGCTTGATTTGGACTATGGCAATTCATCTGTCATTGGTGACCGTGCTTTTCACTCTAATTCTGACGCTGTGGTGCAATTAGCACAAGCTTTAATCATAGGAATGCATAGAGCGGGTATGAAATGCGTTGGTAAGCATTTTCCAGGACATGGTTATGTAGCGCTAGATTCTCATTTAGATTTGCCAGTTGACGATCGACCTGCTCAAGAAATTTATCAAGATATGGCTGTATTTAAAAGCCTGGTTAGTCAAGGTCTCGATGCAGTTATGCCAGCACACGTAATTTATTCAATGGTGGATGATAAACCGGCCGGATTTTCCAAAACTTGGATTCAGAGTATCTTAAAAAGCAAACTCGGCTTTGAAGGCGTAGTATTTAGTGACGATCTATCGATGCAAGGTGCTTTCTTTATTGACAACATTAAAGAGCGCGTGCAAGTGTCACTAGATAGCGGATGTGATATGGTGCTGATTTGTAATCATCCTGAGATGGTATTAGAGGTAATTGATCAAGATTGGGGTTTGAATGAAAAGCTACAATCAATGAAGGGCAATAGAAAGTATAAATCCGATAAAATAACCTATTTACAACATTTAGAA
>JAHZKM010000067.1 GCA_022600395.1 Pseudomonadota bacterium
ACTTCCTTCACTTGATTTTTTGAGACTTTTGCATTTTTTGGGTAGGTTTTTTGCGGATATAAAAGACAAATATTAGGACTGGTAATTTCATCTAATACGTGTACATGATAGTTATACGGATTGTTAAAATCCCAAATAGTGGCCCTTGAAGAAGCGTAATGCAGCTTTAGATGAAACACTCCTAGCTCAGATAAAAGCTCAACAGCTATATTATGCACTGTATCAATTGACTGATCCATAGCAGATGAAAATCGCTTTTGATTAAACAAATTTGAGCGAATTTCTGGATCGCCTTTAATCTGTCTCCAGTCTTTAAGATTAAAATCTTGTTTGGGTAGTGGCAACTTTTCCAAATCCAAATCAAATACTAGCATACCAACCATCTCGCTCTTGTGGCAAATAGTATGAACCATACTAATACACGGCTTAAGTGTTGCACTAGAGATATACGCATCAGAAATATAAATAGGATGATCATTATCAATAGCATTAAAAAAAGGTCTATCGGATAGATCTTGCCCTTGATATTTGTTATCAATGCCTTGACGAGTGATGTTAGCACTTAGTTGAATCCCAAAACTATTGATCACATAAACCAGATTAGCATGCTGATGGTGACCAATATAGGCGTGCAAAACCTTATTCAGCTGCTCAATATTTGGGACACCTTCCAAACACTCATCGCATGTTTTTGCAAGCTTCATCAGTCCTTCGCCTAATTGATCTATTAGAAAGTCTTTTTGTTGGTCAATAAGTTCTGATATTTGCACAAATTACTCCACTGAAACAATCTTTAAATAACTTGCCTCTGTCAAAATTTTAACATCAAATTTTTTCGCACTTTCAATTTTTTTCTGCCCTACTTTCTCACCAATTACCAAATAATCAGTTTTGGCACTCACGCCTACCATCACTTGAATTCCAAGAAGTTTGGCTTGCTTTTTCATCGCCTCTCTAGAGCCACTCATTTTTCCGGTAAAGACAATTTTTTTATTACTAAGTGGATGCATAGCTAAAGATATCTCTTTTGTTAGCGGTGTTTTTTCTAAATTAAACCGGTAGCCTGCCAGCAAATCAAACTCAGACTTAATAGACGACAAGCCTTCCAATATTAATTTTGCACTTAATTCAGCAAAGCCATTAATTGCAGAAATTTCAGATAGATTTAAATCAAAAACTTCCAATAACGTATATGATTTCAACAAATTTTCACAATTACCAGTACCCATCCTAGCAACGCCAAAAGCAGCTAAAAATCGCCAATCTTCTATCTGTTCAGTATGCGACCTAATTAGTTGCTGGATAAGATTTTCGCTAGTTTTGTCGCCAAAACCCATCCCCATTAATGCATGATGATCCAATTGATAAATTTGAGAAATTTTGCGAATACCATGCTCATACAACTTTTCAATAGTTGCAATACCAAATCCATCATTATTAGCCAAAACCTTGAAAAAATATTCCATTTTTCCAATGACCTGTGCAGGGCATACATCATGATTAACGCACATGAGAAAATCAGCCTCCCACTTTAAATCTGCTCCACAGCTTGGGCAGTTGGTAGGAATACAAACAGGAGCAGATTGCAACACTTTGTTAATTTTAGGAATAACCAGTCCTGAGCGTGTCAATTCAATCACGCTGCCAGCACCCAATCCTTGTTCTTTTACTAAGCCATAATGATGGCCACTAGCACGTACAATGGTCGCACCACTGAGCAAAGTAGGTTCTAGCTCTGCAACCGGTGTAATTTTGCCTGTACGCCCAACTTGTGGCGTAATAGCTAGCACCTTGACCTGAGCTTTATCTTTGTTTTCTTTAAAAGCAATTTGCCAACGGTGAAATTTTCTATTGGCACCCATATGCGCTTTTAAAGCTTCATTAGTCGCTTCAAATACCACGCCGTCCACATCAAAATCTACTGCTAACAACACCTCACTTACAATTAATTCAAAGCGCTCGATCAAATCAACAATTCCGCCCTGCCAAATCGGTAGTTGTGCAAAAGGCACAAATAAAGCTGCCTTGTCATCAATAGCTTTCTGAGCTATCTTGTCTAAGGATTTTTCTTTAATTAAGCTGGCTTGAAAATTACGTGGAAACTCAAAACTGTCCGCCAAATGTGTTTGAAAATAGCTGCGTTTAACTACAATTTCACCCGCACCCTGTCCGCGCTCAGAAGTGTTACTTTTTCCAGTGTTACTTGGACGGCCATAAACTTGCAACCCTCGGGCGAAAACTCTAGATATATCACTGCCTTTTTTGCCATCTCCACGAGTATAGAAACGCTGACCATCATCAAAACCTGCAAAACCATCTAACTTAGGAGTTGCTTTGATTTGAATAGCTTGAAGATCAAGATCAATTTCCTGCGCGGACTTCTCTAAGCGTTCAATCCATTTTTGAATTTCATTCCAAGAATAGGCTTTGTCTGTTGAAAGCATTGCCTCAGGCAGCAAGATCTTTTCTTCAGAAAAGCCCTGGCCTTCTGGCTCAACTGCTTGAAACAATGCGTGCTCTGGCAGTCTTTGTTTTAAGGCATGTAAATAGACAAAATCATAATCTTGATCAGTAATTATCGGGCTTCCGTCACGATATGCGGCGTTGGCTACCTCACAAAATTGTGCCAAATCTTGATCAGATAAATCATCCACCAGAATCTCTTGGTGAATAATTTGATCAATTGTCTGCTGTGACAAAGTCACCTGAGCTTTAATTAGAATTGCTTGGCAATACTTCCCAAGAATTCATAGCTAAAGTCAATGGTTGCCTGCTCATTCTCTTCAGAAAGATCATTAAAGTAAA
>JAHZKM010000068.1 GCA_022600395.1 Pseudomonadota bacterium
CATGCATGATTTCTTCGGTCCAAATTGATGGGTCTACTAAGTAGCCGTTTCCTGTTCTATCTAATGCCATTGTTAATACCATAGTAATTTAATTGGTTATATTATATAAGATTGATTTAATTTAAAATTTATAAATACACATTTTGTTTGTATGGATATAGTGTAAATTTTGAGCAATAAAAAACCCTCATAAAGAGGGTTTTTTATTCAGAATAAATACTTTCTATATTTATCTTAAATCATCTAGCTCTTCTGCAGACTTCATGCCTTTTTTGTAATCTTGAGTTTTTGAAACGGTCTCTTTACCTGATCTTGAATTTAAAGGATTAGACGCATTTAATGCTTCTAAGCTGCTTCCTAATGATGGTCTGTTGCCTTTTGTAATGCCGTTAGCCATTGTTTTCTCCTGATAATTAAATGTAAATTTTGTTTTTAATAACAATTCATATTATATCAATTAAGATTAAATATATTAGCTATTTTTTATATGGAGTTGAAGTTTGTTACTCATAGGTATAATTTAAGCGCTATGGACTGGATGCAACTCACCTTACAAACAACTAAAAATCAAGCAGACTTTGTCAGTGAAATACTCACGGGCTTAGAAAGTGTTTCTGTTACTTTTTGCGATACAAATAACAATGCTATTTTCGAGCCGCCTGTGGGCGAAACCCCTTTTTGGCAAGATGTAACTATAACTGCTTTATTTGATTTAGAAATTGATCAGACACACATTCGCCAAATGCTCAAGCAAATTTGCCATATTGACAAGTTACACTTTGAATTGCTCAAAGATCGTGTTTGGGAAGATGAGTGTAAGCAAGACTTTCATGCAATGCAATTTGGTCAAAAGTTGTGGATTTGCCCCTCTTGGGAGGATAGTAGCTGCTTGCCGGAGGATGCTGTTATTATTGATATGGATCCTGGACTGGCGTTTGGCACAGGGACTCATCAAACAACAGATTTATGCTTGCAGTATCTAGATGCAAATCCACCTATTGATTGCTCGGTTATAGATTATGGTTCGGGTACGGGAATTTTGGCGATTGCCGCGGTGAAACTAGGGGCTAAAGGGGTAACTGCTGTGGATAATGACCCTCAAGCAATTGTCGCCACTATCAGCAATGTTGAGGCTAACCATGCGCAAAAGCAAATCTCTGTACTGCATACAGACGATGAAGGTGATCTGGGTAAAGTGGACTTGTTAATTGCCAATATATTGGCAAATCCTTTGATAGGTTTGTGTCAACATTTTGCTTACTTGGTAAAGCCTGGTGGACGTATAGCGCTTTCAGGCATTATGGATGATCAGTTAGCAATCATTCTTGAAGCTTATGGCGAGTATTTTCAAGATTTGCATGTCGTGCAAAAAGACGAATGGTGCTGTGTTAGTGGTCAGCGTAGATAAGAAAAAATATGACAAATAAAAAACAAATCAAAGCGGTTTCTCTAATTTCAGGCGGATTAGATTCATTATTAAGTACTAAGTTATTACTTGATCAAGGTATTCATGTTGAAGGGATTAACTTTTTTACTGGATTTTGTGTAGAAGGGCATACACACGCCATTCGCAAGCAAAAGAGCGATAAACAAAAACGCAACAACGCACTTTGGGTGGCAGAACAGCTCGGCATTAAGTTGCATATTATTGACGTCATTGAAGAATATCGCGACGTACTTTTAAACCCTAAGCACGGTTATGGAAAAAATATGAACCCTTGTTTGGACTGTAAAGGCTTTATGGTGAAAAAGGCCAAGCAGTGGATGGAGGAAAATGATTTTGACTTTATTATTACTGGCGAGGTGATGGGTCAGCGCCCCATGTCTCAACGTAAAGACACTATGCCAGTTGTGCAAGAAGAGTCAGGTGCAGACGATTTATTATTACGACCATTATGTGCAAAACATTTGCCCGAAACTAAGGCTGAAAAAGAAGGCTGGGTAGATCGGGAGCAATTGCTTGATTTTTCTGGACGTTCGCGCAAGCCACAAATAGCCTTGGCTCAATCATATGGGTTTGATGATTACGCTACACCTGCAGGAGGTTGTTGTTTTTTAACTGATAAGCAATACTCTGATAAATTGGTTGATATGTGGCAATCTCGTGGCAATCGCGACTACCAGCTCGATGATTTAATGATGCTTAAAGTAGGCCGACACATTCGCCCTAATAAGCGATTCAAGATGATTGTTGCCAGAGAAGAGGGAGAGGTTAAGTTTTTAGAAGGATATCGAAATCAATATGCCAATCTTTATCCGACTAGTTGTAATGGACCAATTGCATTAATTGATGGTGCGCCAAATCAAGAGGATCTAAAAATTGCCGCTCGAATTCTAGCGCGTTATTCTCAAGATCGAGAGCGCTCAAGTGTAGATGTTGAGGTGAGACTCAATGTCGGCGTAACTCAGCAGTTTAGTGTTGCCCCGTTAGCAGCTGACGATATTCCTAAAGCCTGGTTTGTTTAGCCACCACCAACCGCTTTAATAATTTCAATTTGATCATTTTCATTTAAGGTGAATTCGCCATGTTTGGATTTGGGAATAATCATCTCATTCACTTCCAAGGCGATGCGCTGATCTTGATAATTGAGTTGATTGATTAGTTTTTCAGCTGTGGAAGCTTTGTCTATTTCTAGTTGTTTGCCGTTAACAATAACAATCATTTGTCCATTTTCCCAATAGCGCAAGAGACAAATGATTTAGCTTTTGCTTTAGCGGAATCAAACCCGTGTACTGAGTCTGTCTCTGGATAACCTAGATCTAGCAATACTTTGACCAGTGCTTCTTTTTTGGAGTCATTAATATCAATATCAACAATACCTCGTTCAATATCTATATTGATTTGATCCGTAGCAAACACGGCAGTTAATTTTTTAGTGATCGAGCCAACACAGCCCGCGCACTTGATATTATCTACTGTAATTTTCATAGCAATTCATCATCATTATTTATGATTGATTATACCCCTTAGATTTGTATATTTGCCTTTCAGGGCGGTGAGACAATATGGTAAAATTCACGAAGTTTTTCATTCAGGAGTATCCGGTGTCGCAAGTTGCCTTATTAGCGTTAGAAGATGGTCAGGTTTTTTACGGAAAATCTATCGGCGGCACAGGTGAAACGCTGGGCGAAGTTGTTTTTAACACCTCAATGACTGGCTATCAAGAAATTCTTACAGATCCTTCGTATACTCAGCAAATTGTTGCATTGACTTATCCTCATATTGGCAATACAGGCACTAACGAAGTTGATCAAGAATCCTCCAAAGTTTATGCAGCGGGTTTAATTGTTCGTGATCTACCATTACTGCATAGTAGCTGGCGGAATACTATGCCACTGGATGAGTATTTAAAGAGTAATAATATTGTTGCTATTAGCGATATTGATACGCGTGCTTTAACGCGCCATTTGCGCGCCAATGGATCTCTTAAAGGTTGTATTGTTGCTGGCGAAGATATTGATGAAGCGGCAGCTGTCGCTAAAGCTCAATCATTTTCTGGTTTAAAAAATACGGATTTAGCCAAAGTGGTTTCTACAACGCAAACATATAAGTTTAGCCAAGGCTCTTATTTGTTAGAAACAGGTGATTTTTCTAATTTAGAAGCCAAATTCAATGTCGTTGTTTACGACTATGGTGTTAAGACGAATATTTTGAGAATGTTGGTTGATCGAGGATGTCATTTAACCGTGGTTAATGCACAAACCCCAGTTGCTGATGTTTTAGCAACAAATCCTGACGGTGTATTTTTATCCAATGGGCCAGGTGATCCTGAGCCGTGTGATTATGCCATTGCAAATATTGAAGTGTTGTTAGAAAAAAATATACCAATTTTTGGGATTTGTTTGGGTCATCAGCTATTGGCATTAGCTAGCGGTGCTAAAACACAAAAAATGAAGTTTGGTCACCATGGTGCAAACCATCCTGTGCAAGATTTAACCTCTAAGCAGGTAATGATTACTTCGCAAAATCATGGCTTTGCCGTAGCAGAATCAAGTATGCCAAGCCAATTACAAATCACACATCGCTCACTGTTTGATAACACCGTTCAAGGTGTTAAAGTAGTGGGTAAAAAAGCATTTGGTTTTCAAGGACATCCAGAGGCCTCTCCAGGTCCTCATGATGTTAGCGGATTATTCGACACTTTTATTAAGGAGATGAGCTCATGAAGCAGTTATTAATAAGTTGGTTACTATTGACATTCAGCCTAGTTTCGATTGCTGAAGACGTAGATCCATTTGAAGAAACCAATAGAGCTATCTATGAATTTAATGAAGTCGTTGACGATAATTTGTTAGAGCCCGTTTCTCGTGCTTATCAAGATCATGTGCCTGATTTTTTACAAAATCGCGTTAGTCATTTTTTTGGTAATTTACGTGATGTGTCAACGCTAGCTAATCAAATTTTGCAATTCAAAATAGAGCAAAGCGCGATTACATTAAGCCGTATTGTGGTAAATTCAACCGTTGGTTTATACGGATTGTTTGATATTGCAACAGATATAAGTTTAACCACTGATAATGAAGATTTTGGACAAACGCTTGCCGTTTGGGGTGTGGACGAGGGTCCTTATATTATGCTGCCTTTAATGGGGCCATCAACACTTAGAGACAGTGCTGGTTTGTATGTTGATCTAACCTCAGATGCAAATCTAATTAACGAAATGGATGATCTAGGCGCTATCAGTGCGAGTGCAATGAATATTGTTGATAAACGGGTTGAATTATTGCCTATCACTGATTTGTTAGATCAATCGGATGATCCTTATATCACGACGAGATCTTCTTATCTACAAAAACGTAAGTTTGATATTTTTGATGGTAATTTACCCGTTGAAGCTGTTGACTTTTAAAAGAATTAACCTTTATAAAAAATGCCAAAAAGACAAGACTTAAAAAGTATTTTAATTATCGGCGCAGGACCTATTGTTATTGGTCAGGCGTGCGAGTTTGACTATTCTGGCGCACAAGCCTGTAAAGCACTCAGAGAAGAAGGCTATCGTGTTATTTTGGTTAATTCCAATCCTGCTACTATCATGACTGATCCGCAAATGGCGGATGCTACCTATATTGAGCCGGTTGAATGGCGTACAGTCGAAAAAATTATTGAACGTGAAAAGCCAGATGCACTTTTACCAACTATGGGAGGTCAAACCGCCCTTAACTGCGCGCTTGATCTAGAGCGCCATGGTGTATTAGAAAAGCACGGTGTAGAGATGATTGGCGCTAAAAAAGACGCTATTGATAAAGCAGAAGATCGTGATTTATTCCGTGAAGCAATGCTTAAGATTGGTCTGGATATGCCTAAAGCAGCCGTTGCAAATTCACTAGAAGAGGCTTTTGCAATACAAGAAACAGTTGGCTATCCAACAGTAATTCGTCCTTCGTTTACAATGGGCGGCTCAGGTGGCGGTATTGCGTTTAACAAAGAAGAGTTTGTTGAAATTTGTGAGCGTGGACTCGATCTTTCACCGACTAACGAACTGTTAGTTGAAGAGTCTATCTTGGGCTGGAAAGAGTTTGAGATGGAGGTCGTACGCGATACTAAAGACAACTGTATTATCATTTGTTCTATTGAAAATTTAGATCCAATGGGTGTGCATACAGGTGATTCTATTACAGTCGCCCCTGCACAAACTCTGACAGATAAAGAATATCAGGCGATGCGCAACGCTTCTTTAGCGGTATTGCGTGAAATTGGCGTAGATACGGGTGGTTCTAATGTACAGTTTGCCTTAAATCCTGATAATGGTCGTTTAACTATTATCGAAATGAATCCTCGCGTTTCACGCTCATCGGCACTTGCATCAAAGGCAACAGGCTTTCCAATTGCTAAAGTGGCAGCAAAATTAGCCGTAGGTTATACACTTGACGAGCTAGCTAACGATATTACTAATGGAAAAACACCTGCTTCGTTCGAGCCAAGTATTGACTATGTTGTTACGAAAATTCCACGTTTTGCTTTTGAAAAATTCCCTAAAGCGGATGATCGTTTAACCACACAGATGAAATCAGTCGGTGA
>JAHZKM010000069.1 GCA_022600395.1 Pseudomonadota bacterium
GCCTTTTATGAGATTATGGAGATACTATCTTTGTTCATGCATTGGCGCATTTAAAGCTCAAAGAACAAATGTCATGCAAGTTGAATTGCAACATGCATAAAAGAGCTGGCTATCTGTTAATTTTATTATCCGTTATCTCTTTCAACTCTCTATCTTCAGAAAAAATTCTTAAAGATTACCTTGGTGATTATTACCAGCTCGGAACTGGAAAACTGTCTATTTTTTTTATCGATATCTATGACATAAGCTTATTTTCCCAAACAAAAGATTATTTAAAAGATAAGCCATTCGCCATCGTAATTAATTATTTAAGAGACCTCAAAAGTAATCAAATTGTTGATAGTTCTATCGATGAAATTACAAGAATGTCCAGCCCCTCTGGAGATGATCTTGAGAATTACAGATCTATCTTTACAAGTCTATTTCCTAATATATACAGTGGTGATCAATTGATCGGCATTAGAACAGCAAATAATGATGGTGTGTTTTTTCACAATAAAAAACCGATTGGGAAAATAAATGATGAGAAATTAGTAGATAGTTTTTTTGATATTTGGCTCTCAGATGAAACTTCTAATCCCGAACTTAGGGAAAAATTACTAATGAGTTATGAGTAACCAGTCAGTTAATAAAACTAGTCTAATTAAGTATGCCCTTTTTGGTTTTACTATAGCCTTTGGAGGTCTTCCAATATATCTGCATTCGCCTGAATTCTATTCTAGTGAATTTCAAATTTCTATTACTCAAATTGGCTTCACTCTTTTGGTTTTAAGACTCATAGATGCCTTTCAAGATCCGCTTATAGGGTATTTGAGTGATATGTATTCTAAATTTAGGTCATTAATCATTATTTTGGGTATTGTTATAATGAGTATTGGGTTTTTTATGCTTTTTAATCCAATAACTAGTCCCAATATTATTTGGTTTGGATCCTCAGTTTTTATTGCCTCCACCGGTTTTAGTATTGCGGCCATTAATTATCAAGCAGTTGGCGGATTGTGGAAGTCTTCATCCACTGATAAAACGACCATAACTTCTTGGAGAGAGGCATTCGCATTAATTGGCATACTAACTGCATCAGCCCTTCCAGCCCTTTTAGGAAGTCAAGAAAATGCTCAAGAAGCATTCAGAAACTTGGTATTTATCTTCATACCAATTATGATTATCACCAGTATTGTATTTTATAAAACAACCCAAAATATTCCTCTCGTTAAACCTAAACATAAATCTATCAAAACTCTGTTTAAAAATATCCAGAGATGGGATTATCAATTTTTAACTTTATTTTTTATAAATAATCTCGCAAGTTCAATACCTGCAGTGCTAGTGATTTTTTTTATCAATGACAGAATAGGCGCTGAGGGGATGACAGGATTATTTTTAATTCTTTATTTTTTAAGTGGCGCTCTATGTATGCCACTGTGGAATCAATTAGCTAAAAAATTGTCTAATTTCTATTCATGGTCTTTATCAATTCTTTTAGCCTCTATAACTTTCATATGGGCAGGTTTTTTATCCCTAGGTGATATCAATGCTTATGCAATCGTTTGTGTTTTGTCAGGAATTGCTTTGGGGGCCGATCTATCTATTCCTCCATCAATTCTTGCTGATAGAATTAAATCATCTAAAATTGAGGGGCTGACCTCAATCTATTTTTCTTCATTGACTTTCCTGTCTAAATTTGCATTGGCATTAGCGACTGGAATTACTTTGCCACTTTTAGGTTTTTGGGGATATGAACCTGGTAATATTACTAATTATGAAGTAACAGAGTATCTAAGTTATACATATGCATTCATACCTTCTGTTATTAAATTACTCGTTGGAATAACTTTATTCTCACTTGTAAAAAATCGAGTTGACTGGAGATATTAAATGAAAATTGGAGTATTAATTATGTCTATCCTAGCTTTTCTAACGGGTTGCAACAGTATCAAGGGTGACCAATATCAAGAATTAAACCCAAAGTTTTCACTTGAACAGTTCTTCACTGGAAAGATAAAGGCCTGGGGCATTATCCAAGATTACTCTCAAAATATTACTGCTCGCTTTGAAGCTGATATGGTGGGTACCTGGTCAGGGAATAAAGGAGTTTTAGACGAGGTCTTTACTTATTATGACTCAGACAGAAAACAAGTTAGAAAATGGGAAATTACTAAGATTGATGATCTGAATTACACAGGTACTGCCGGTGATATTATTGGAACAGCGACAGGAAAGAGCTTTGGTAATGCAATTAATTGGACTTATGAAATGGATGTGCCAGTGGATGACAAAAGCTATCGCCTGAAATTTGATGATTGGATGTGGGCAATGGATAATGGTAATGTGGTTATCAACCGATCCTACCTTAAAAAATTTGGAATCACAGTTGCTGAAATAACCATTTTTATGCAAAAGCAGTAATGAAGAATATCTGGATTATTGGTGCAACTGCCGGAATCGGTAGATCTCTTGCTGAATTATTTGCATCTCAGGGGCATAATCTGGCAATTTCAGGCCGTAATGAGAAAGGAATTGACGGGTTATTATCTTCACTTCCCAAGGCAGACCACATTAGCGCTCCAATGAATGTATGTAATGTTAATCAAATTCAAAAAGCCAGTAAAGCTATCTTTAATCATTGGAGCAAAATTGATCAAGTAATATTTCTTGCTGGAATATATCAACCTATGAAAATTGATGAATTAGATCTGGAGCTGGTTAAAGATATTATTGAAACGAATCTTATTGGGGCAATAAATTTAACGAATGTTATTCTCGATAATCTTATTTCGATGGGCAATGTTCAATTCTCTTTTTGTGCAAGTGTTGCGGGTTATAAGGGTCTGCCAAACTCACAACCCTATGGTGCCTCTAAAGCAGGCTTAATTAATTTT
Source organism: Pseudomonadota bacterium (assembly GCA_022600395.1). Lineage (GTDB taxonomy): Bacteria > Pseudomonadota > Gammaproteobacteria > PS1 > Pseudothioglobaceae > Thioglobus_A. Next base: position 2,880 of record JAHZKM010000069.1, read on the forward strand.
GTACAGTCATTAAATGTTGAGCATGGCAAAGAAGTTGACATTAGACTCATCAACCCAGGGTTTGTTAAAACACGTCTTACTGATAAAAACGATTTTGAGATGCCAATGATGATTTCAGCAGATCAAGCCGCCATGTATATCGATAAGGGATTAAATTCCAAAAATTTTGAAGTGCACTTTCCTAAAAAGTTCAGTTTAATTCTTAAGCTATTGAATTTATTGCCAACAAAACTTTATAACAAAATCGCAAGGTCATTAATACAGTGATTTTTGAATATACTTACACTTGGTCAGATTTCGTTGGGAATATTAGTGTTGCTTTTCTCGCTGGAATAGCTAGCTTAGGTATGATTGAAAACAGTTAAACTCTATCGAGAAAAAAGTGCTAAACGTATCTCTCCTTTCTTTTTACCCTCTTCAATCATAAATATGATTCTGATTAAATATGGCCTTAAAGGGTCTAATTTTCCCATTGTGACTGCTTGCACAACTGGTACTCATAATATTGGCGATGCTTCACGTTTAATCGAATATGGCGATGCTGATGTAATGGTTGCTGGTGTTGTTGTGCTTGAAGAATACGAACATGCCAAGGCACGTGGTGCCAAAATTTATGCAGAGGTATCGCGCTATCGTATGAGTGGTGATGCCTATCACATGACACTTCCCTCAAAAGGTGGAGAAGGTGCGGCGCGCTGCATGAAAAATACCCAACTATAAGTTGGGCATTTTTTTACTAGCTATCTCTACTCAGATCTACTGATCTAATGTAAGGTCTACACCTTTAATCTGATCTGCATCAGCAATCAAACCTTTAAAAAATTCAAAAACGATCATGGCGCCATTTTGAATACTGTTTAGTGCCGCTTCCTTATTAACCACTAACGCCCAGCTTTCTGGTGTGGAGATAAACTGAATAGCGCCGCCAATTAAGGCCAAAATAATAATAACACTTAAGATAAATTTAATCATAATCCTTTCCTAATAAAATAAAAAAACATTGTACCTAATTCACAATGCCGTTGGCTTGTAACAAAGCACTAATCTTTGGCTTGCTACCTCTAAAAGCCTCATAACTCGCCATAAAATCCTGAGAGCCGCCCGTTTCCAGAATATTATGCAAGAAATCAAGAGATGCTTGGGAACCAATACCGCCGTTTTCTTGTACATAATAATAAGCATCAGCTGCAAGAACTTCTGCCCATTTATAGCTAAAATAACCAGCTGCATACCCCCCTGCAAAAACATGCCCAAATGTATTTAAGAACCGATTTTCATTAAAACTTGGCATCAGAGCCGTATTTTTTCGAACCTCAGCCAATACTTTATACGTATCAACCTCGCCCAGATGTGTTTTTAAATCCCATAAAGAAAACTCACACTGACGCAACATCCCCATAGCAGACTGAAAATTTTTAGAAGCAATTAGCTTTTCATATAATGCGTCCGGCAACGACTTCTTGCTGTCAATATGCTCTGACATTTGCTCGATCACTGCTCGCTCATAGCAAAAAAATTCCATATATTGACTAGGCAGCTCTACCCCGTCCCATGGAACGCCTGATATGCCAGCTGCGCAAGCATACTTAACCTTAGTTAATACATGGTGCAACGCATGGCCAAATTCATGAAAAATAGTCACAATTTCATCAAATTCAAACAATGCTGGCTTACCTTGACTAGGTGAATTAAGATTGCACACAACAAAGGCAATTGGCAGCTCATTACCTATTAATGGCTGATAATCTGCCATCCAAGCGCCTCCCCTTTTATCTTTTCGTGCATACAAATCAAGATAAATTTTGCCAATTAACGCCCCTTTTGCGCTAATCTCTAAAACACTTGCATCAGTATGATAAGTCGCTTCATTGATTTTCTTTATCTTGACTTTGTAAAGCTTTTCAATGGTTGAAAATAAACCCTCTAATACTTTGTATTCTGGAAAGTATGGAGCCAAGTCTGATTTTTTAAAACCAAATTTTTGCTCTTTTAATTGCTCACTATAGAAGCCCAAATCCCAAGGTTTAAGCGCTATGCCAGAAAACTTAGATAATTCATTTAACTCTGTCTGCGCTTGCTGTTTTGATTTATCGACCAAATCCACTAAAAAATCCAATATCTGATCAACACTCTCGACCATCTTAGATTCAATAGACAGCTGTGCATAATTTTCAAACCCTAAGATATTTGCCATTTCTTGTCTTAAAGCTAATATTTCATCCATGATAGATTTATTATCATAGTCTAAAGAGGTAAGGCCGATTTCTGAAGCGCGCGAGACATAAGCCCGGTAAAGCTCCTCTCTTAGATCCCTATTATCAAGATAGCTCATTGCATCCATATAAACAGGCATTTGCAAGCTAAGCTTATAACCTTCGTCTGTTTTAATTTTGGCCAACTCAGTTTCGCTATAGCCTTTTAATTCTTCTAATTTAACAATCTTTGTCCATTCATTAGTCGCTTTAAGAGTGTTTTTTGAAAACTGATTGCTCAATAAACTTAAGCGCGACTTAA
>JAHZKM010000070.1 GCA_022600395.1 Pseudomonadota bacterium
GTGGTTCAAACATGGGTCCTTTCAATGGCGCTCAAAACTTCGGTCCATTCGCTAACAACAACGACATGAACAACGATTCTGACTGGGGTTTCCATTACAACAACAAGAACACAACTAAGAACGTTTCTAACGCTACTACAGACGGTAAGTATGCTGGTGTTGCTGATGCTAACGCTAAAGGTGTTGCTGATGCATACGCTAAAGGTTACGCAGATGCTAAAGGTAACGCTGCTGCAGACTCACGTGAAACAGTTGCTAAGTAATTAGTGCTCACGTTAAGCGCTTGAGCTAGATCTTGCGCTTTTAGTTAAAAAGCCACTCTTTTGAGTGGTTTTTTTTCGTCTTATAAAAGACGCTAAGGCTTTTATAAGGTGCAAGAGAAGTAAAGCAGTGTGCTTTATACACAAAGGTTTTTGTAGTGGTAAATTGGTATTATTTAAAAAGTAGAGTAGTGCTTTTAACTACTATAACGGCTAACCAAAAGAGGTTGTCATAAAAGTCTTGGCTTGGACAAAGAGTTGGAGCCATAAAAAAGGCGCCGAAGGCGCCTTTTAATCACTAAGTTTTAGGTGTTAACCTTTCATTTGAGCTGCCACCTCATCTGCAAAGTTTTCTTCCTTCTTCTCAATGCCTTCGCCTACTTCGTAGCGAACAAATGAGATAACTTCAGCGTTGTTTGCTTTTGCAAGTGCACCAACCGTTGTGTCTGGATCTTTAACAAAAGCTTGTCCATAGAGAGTTACTTCGTTTACAAACTTTTTCATACGGCCACCAATCATTTTTTCAATGATGTTATCTGGCTTGCCAGACTCACGAGCTTGTTCAACAAAAATCGCTTTTTCCCTTTCTAGCAATTCAGGGTCAAGCTGCTCTTCTGATACACACTCAGGGCGTGTTGCTGCTACATGCATAGCAATATCTTTTGCCAATGCTTCATCGCCACCCTCTAAAACAGACACAACGGCAATACGCTCTCCATGCTTATAGGTGCCAATAACACCCGAATCAATTGTGATTGTTTCAACACGTCGAATTGAAACATTTTCACCAACTTTAGCGACGATGTCTTCACGAGCTTTTTCCAGCGAGTTACCGTTGTCTAGTGTCTGAGTTAAAAAATCATCGATATTTTTTGGTGTTGTTTTAAGTGCCAACGCGCCTAATGTATTAACAAATTCGATAAAATCGTCACCTTTGGTGACAAAGTCAGTTTCCGAGTTGACCTCTAAAATTGTCGCAGTTTTTTTGTCATCACTGATATTTACCTTGACTAAGCCTTCTGCAGCAACGCGGCCTGATTTTTTAGCGGCTTTAGCTGCACCAGAGGCGCGCATTAAGTCAATTGCAGCCTCCATATCGCCATTAGTTTCGTTTAAGGCTTTTTTGCAGTCCATCATGCCTGCGCCAGTTCTTTCTCTTAGATCTTTAACTAAAGCAGCTGTAATTGCCATAATTATCTCCTGTATGTGTTACTCCGCTATGAGCAGAGAATGAATATTTTACGAATTAGCCAAGTTTTGCAATAATGTCTGCTTTGGTATCCTTGCTCGCAATCTCAACGCCTTTTTCTTTGGCAAGCGCAACTAACTCTGCTTTTAGCATGCTGTTTAGATCAGCTTTAGGAGCCTGCTCCTCTACTGCTTTAGCTTCTGCTTCTGGAGCCGATACCTCTGCTTTTTTAGCAGGCGCTTTCTTTTTAACAGGTGTTTTTACTTGTGTACCTGCAGCTGCTTTTGCTTCTAATACAGCATTAGCGACTTCTCTTGCGTAAAAGCTGATTGCTCTAATAGAGTCATCATTTCCAGGTACGACATAGTCGATGCCTTCAGGATTATGGTTTGTATCTACAATACCTATAATCGGTAAGCCTAATTTTTTAGATTCTGCAATGGCATTTTTTTCATGACCAATATCAATGATAAATACAACATCTGGGATACCACCAAGATCTTTAATACCACCAAGACTACGCTCTAATTTATCCATTTCGCGAGTCATCATTAAAGCTTCTTTTTTACCAAATTGAGAGAAGTTTTCCTCTGCTAAAAACTCAAGATCTTTTAGGCGTTTAATTGACGCTTTAATCGTCTTGTAGTTTGTCATCATGCCACCTAACCATCGGTGATTAACGTAAGGCATGCCACAACGGATTGCTTCTTCTTTCATAATGTCGCTAGCAGCACGCTTAGTTCCAACAAAAAGAATTGAACCACCGGCCGCCGCTGTTTTTGATGCAAAATTAAGCACATCATTAAACATTGGTAGGGTTTTTTCTAGGTTGATAATATGAACACCATTACGAGTACCGTAGATGTATTGATCCATTTTTGGATGCCAGAAGCGTGAACGGTGACCAAAGTGAACACCTGCTTCAAGCATTTTTTTCATTGACGTTTTTGCCATTTTTATTTCTCCGAGGGGTTAGTGGAGTGTTTTTTATAACACTCCCTTCCACAGCTTCTAATAATCAACCCTTTTTTATTGAGAGCACCCTGATTACTATGTCGAGCTGTGTGATACATTAAAACGAGTTAGGCGCTTGATATACAAGCGCCTAACTCAACTTTAGACTTTTTCTTGATACTAATAGCGTCCAAGTAAAATCTTAAAAAAGTAATTATACCGAATTAGCGCTGATGTATCAAGCACTTAAGCGGTATCAATACTGACTATTTTGCCTGGGCGAGTTCTGCACGCATGGCATCGATAGTTGTTTTGTAATTGTCCGTGTTAAAGATGGCTGATCCAGCTACAAATGTATCTGCGCCAGCTTCAGCAACTTCACGAATGTTGTCAATCTTAACGCCACCATCAATTTCTAAGCGAATGTCTTTGCCGCTTGCATCAATCAGCTTGCGAACTTGGCGACATTTTTCTAGCGTATGAGGAATGAAAGACTGTCCACCAAAGCCAGGATTAACGGACATTAGCAGAATCATGTCTAGCTTATCCATTACATTTTCAAGAACGTGTAGAGGTGTTGCTGGATTGAACACCAGGCCGGCCTTACAGCCACTTTCTTGAATCATACCGAGTGTTCTATCAATATGCTCAGACGCTTCTGGATGGAAGGTAATGTAGGATGCACCAGCAGCTACAAAGTCAGGGATTAGTCGATCAACTGGCTTAACCATTAAATGCACATCAATAGGCGCAGTGACGCCGTGATTTCTAAGCGCTTCACAAACCAAAGGACCAATCGTTAAATTGGGAACGTAGTGATTATCCATGACATCAAAGTGAACAATGTCAGCGCCGTCGCGTAATACGTTGTCTACCTCTTCACCAAGCCTGGCAAAGTCTGCTGCCAAAATTGAAGGCGCAATAAAATTTTCTTGTTTCATTTTTTTTCTCCTAAATAGTTTTTTATATGTCGTGTATTTTACTTAAAAGTTAGCAAGCTTTCTCCAGTCATTTCGCTAGGCTGCTCTACACCCATCATAGCTAGTAAGGTAGGCGCAATATCCGAAAGCGCACCTTTACAAGGTTTGGCAATAGTGGCCGCTCTAGTGCTAACAAAAACTAGTGGCACGGGGTTGTTAGTATGAGCTGTATGTACCTCTTGAGTTTCTGGATTGACCATCTGTTCAACATTTCCATGATCTGCCGTGATGAGTATTTCACCGTCAACGGCTTTAATGGCTTGGTAGATAATGCCTAAGCAAGCATCTACTGCTTCTACAGCTTTAATTGCCGCTTCTAATTTACCAGAGTGCCCTACCATGTCAGTATTGGCAAAATTACAAATAATTAAATTGTACTTTTGGCTTTCAATGTTTTTAACCAATTCATCAGTTAACTCAAAGGCACTCATTTCAGGTTTGAGATCGTAAGTTGCCACTTCAGGAGATGGTATTAAAACACGATCTTCACCATTAAACGGTCGCTCGATACCACCATTTAAAAAGAATGTAACATGCGCATACTTTTCGGTTTCAGCAATTCTTAGTTGTGTCATGCCTAGATCAGCTAAATATTCTCCAAGTACATTGTTAAGCTTAGATGCGGGATAGGCAACCGGTAAGTTAAAATCTTTTTTATACTCAGTTAAGCATACAAATTCACTAGGCGTAAAAGTTCCACGTGAAAACCCTTGGAAGTTTTCATCTGTAAAAGCCTGGGTAATTTGTCGTGCGCGATCCGCCCGATAATTCATAAAGATAAGAACATCGCCTTCATCTATCTTGGTTGGCGCGTTAATAACTGTTGACTGAATGAATTCATCAGTTTCACCTCGTTCATAAGCTTGGTCAACTGCGTCAAAAGCAGTTTTAGCTAAGAAATTAGACTTACCTTTGGAGATAAGTTCATAGGCGCAGCGAACACGAGACCAACGATTATCCCGATCCATAGAAAAGTATCGACCGATCACACTAGCTATTTCACCTACGCCTAGCTCATTAATTTTATCTTCTAGTTTTTGAATGTATTGTTTGGCACTTTTCTGAGCACAGTCCCTGCCATCAGTGAACACATGTAGATACACATCTTGGCAGTTATACTTGTGGGTCATCTCAAGCATGCTATGGATTTGTTCTTCGTGAGAGTGTACACCACCATCGGATAATAAGCCCATAATATGTACAGCCTTGCTGTTATCATTGGCGTACTCGAGTGAATTTCTAAGAACTGGGTTTTTAAAGAATTCTCCATTTTTAATTTCATTGTGAATGCGAGTAAAGTCTTGCTTAACGACTCGACCTGCGCCTAAGTTAAGATGACCCACTTCGGAGTTACCCATTTGCTCGCCAGGCAGCCCAACTTGCTCGCCACTAGTTAAAATTAAAGAATGCTGAAAATCTTGATTGAACCGATCCCAAACAGGTGTTTTAGCCTGAGCAATCGCATTGTTTTCGACTGTTTCAGAGTACCCCCAGCCATCTAAAATTAATAAGAGTTTGGTGTCTTTTTTGGATTTCATCATGTGCAAATAAACCTTAAATATAAAGATTAAACATTAAATAAGAAGTGTACCACATCGCCATCTTGAACGATATATTCCTTACCTTCAGAGCGGAGCTTCCCTGCCTCTTTGGCGCCTTTTTCGCCGCCAAATTCTACAAAATCGTCAAAAGCAATAGTTTCTGCTCGAATAAAGCCCTTCTCAAAGTCGCCGTGAATCTTCCCTGCTGCTTGTGGCGCACTATCGCCAATGTTAATTGTCCAAGCGCGAACCTCTTGAACACCAGCTGTAAAATAGGTTTGCAGTCCAAGTAAGGCATATCCTGCTCTGATAAGACGGTCAAGCCCCGCCTCTGTTTGACCCATTTCATCAAGGAAGTCTTGTTTTTCATCAGCATCGAGTTCTGAGATTTCTGCTTCAATGTCGGCGCAAATAGGAACAACTTGAGCATTTTCAGATTCTGCAAATTTTCTAACTGCATCCAAATGAGGATTGTTTTCAAAACCATCTTCACTGACGTTGGCCATATATAATACTGGCTTAATCGTGAGCAGCTGAAAGCCACGTAAAAGTTTTAATTCTTCCTCATCAAATGCTAGACTTCTGACGCTTTGTCCCGCTTCTAATGCTGGCAATATTTTTTCTAATAGCGCCTTGAGAGGCAGGCCGTCTTTTTGGCCAGATTTGGTGTTTTTGATAGCCTTTTGCATGAGTTTTTCAACGACAGTAAGGTCAGCAAGAATAAGCTCTGTGTTGATAATATCGATATCGTCTAAAGGCGATATCTTGCCAGCAACATGGATAATATCGTCATTTTCAAAACAACGAACTACATGAACGATTGCGTCAGTTTCTCGAATATTGGTCAGGAACTGATTGCCCAAGCCCTCTCCTTTAGAGGCGCCTTCTACCAGTCCGGCAATATCTACAAATTCCATTGTAGTCGGTAGAATTTTTTGAGGACTGACAATCTTTGCTAGAGCATCAAGACGCTTGTCGTTAATTGGCACAATGCCGACGTTAGGTTCAATTGTACAAAAAGGGTAATTTTCCGACTCAATACCGGCTTGGGTGAGTGCGTTGAATAGGGTTGATTTTCCTACATTGGGCAGTCCAACAATGCCACATTTAAATCCCATTTTTTTTCTCCTTTTTAGGCTAAAGAATCACGCCTATTGTTTTGTATGTAAGCGTTTCATGGCTTTCTCTATATTACCTTTAACCACTTCTTCAATGATTTGTAAAGCATCTACCATGGCATTTTGAATATGTTCTAATTCGCTTTTACTAGGAGCGTGTAGGACAAAATCAGCCACTTGTAGTTTGTTGCCAGGATGACCAATGCCTAGGCGAAGTCGATAAAAGCTCTTCGTGCCTAATGCCTTAATGGTATCACGTAGGCCATTATGGCCACCGTGACCGCCTTCTACTTTAAGCTTAGCAACGCCAGCATCTAAATCGAGCTCATCATGTACGACTAGTATCTCATCGGCCTCTAACTGGTAAAACTTTGCCAGCGCCTGAATGGATTGACCTGATCGGTTCATAAATGTGCCAGGTTTTAGTAGACGAACACTAGCTCCAGCAATCGTGACTTGGGTCACATCGCCATAAAACTTAGCTTCTTTTTTAAAAGTGGCGGAGTATAAATTGGCTAGTGTGTCACAAAACCAAAACCCAACATTATGACGATGTGACTGATAGTCTTTGCCTGGATTTCCCAGGCCAACAATCAGTTTAATGGCCATAATTCTTTAATTAGAGACTACTCGTCGCCTTCTGCGTCATCAGACTTGGCTTCATCGCCAGCCACTTCAGTCTCAGGCGCGACTGGTGCATCATCTTGAACTTCAGCCATCTTTTTAGCTTCTTGAACGGCCACAACGCTTTGATCGTGTGCTTCAATATCGCCATGCGTTAGTGCAGTTAGTGTAACACCTTTAGGCATTTCTAGACCGGTTAAGCTGATATGGTCGCCTAACGCTAGATTGGTAATGTCTACGTCAATTGAAGTCGGTAGATCCGCTGGTAAACAAGACACCTCAACAGAAGTAACAAATTGATTCAGAATAGCACCTAAACGGATGCTTTCATTTTCGTCAGAACCAAGGAAATGAAGAGGGACGTTAGTAACAAGCGATTGCTTTAAGTTAACACGCAAGAAGTCAACATGAGTAACAATATTTTTTGCAGGGTGACGCTGTAAGTCTTTAATAATTACCGCTTCTTTTTTCTTGCCAACCATTAGATCTAAGACAGAGTTATACGACTCTTCTTTTTCTAATAAGTGGGTAATCTCGTGAATGCCTAAGGTAATATTGCTTGGCGCTTTACCAGCACCATAAATAATTGCAGGGACTTGTTCTGCGCGACGTAGGCGGCGGCTCGCACCTTTACCTTGATCTTCGCGCTTTGTTGCATTGATTGTTAAACTCATGTTTGTACTCCATAAAATAAAAAAAACACCATAATAAGGGTGCTGACTTAGTTCATATATTTTGCGACCAAATATATCAAGGGATTTATTTTACCCTAAATACTTATTGATCGAATGACTATCTAGACTTGATCCAAAATACTAAAGCCACTAGAGTGCTAATACCACTAGCAAGCCATAAGGTATTGATTGCAAATATGCCCGATAATATCAATAGTGAGCCGGAAAATATAGCAGCAGTTTGCTGGTTGGCGTTGCTTTGTAATTGGGCGACTATCTGCTTAGTCTGCTGAGAGTAGAGCTGATTAATATCTTTCATTTTATTGAGCTGTTTGAGTGCATTAATCGTCAACGAGGGCAACTCAGGAATGTCTTTTAATAGTTGAGGAGCTTCTTCTTTTAGTTTTTCAAAAGTGTTTTTCACGCTATATCTCTCTTTCATCAAGTCTTCTAAAAATGGTTTGGCAGTTGACCATAAGTCTAATTGTGGATAAAGCTGCCTGCCTAGCCCTTCAATATTAAGTAAAGTTTTGTCTAGTAATAATAGCTGAGGCTGAACTTTAATGTCAAAATTTTTGGCTTCTTGAATTAAGTCTAGTAGTACCTGGCCGAAAGATATATCACCCAGTGGCTTTTCAAACATCGGGCTGCAAATTTTCTCAACAGCCGCCTCAAAGGCTTTTTCATTCGTATGCATACCCACCCAACCAGAGTCTATATAAACTTTTGCCACCTTCTGATAATCTTGATTAAAAAAAGCTAAAAAAATATCTGCTAAGAAATCTTTGTCTTCTTCACTTAATGAGCCCATGATGCCAAAATCTACACCAATATATTGCCCTGTATCGGAGACAAAAATATTGCCAGGGTGCATGTCAGCATGAAAAAAGTTATGCTTGAATACTTGTGTAAAAAAGATAAGAACCCCTTCTTCAGCTAAGCGTTTCATGTCAATTTTGTTCGCTTTGAGAGTGTCTATTTCACCAACGGGCGTGCCATAAATTCGCTCAGTAGTTAGTACATTGACCTGGCTTAAATGATGATAGACTTTAGGAATGTAGAGCAAATCAGAGTGTTCAAAATTTTTTCTAATTTTGTCACAATTTGCAGCCTCAATACGCATATCCAGTTCATTGACTATAATAGCCTCAAACTCTTCGACTACTTCTATAGGTCGAATTTTATTGGCCAGAGGATGCTTATTAAAAATCTTTGCTAAAGCGTACATCAGTTTAATATCACGAGCGATGAGCTGTTCAATCTCCGGACGAACAACTTTAACAACCACCTCTTCACCTGCTAAAGTAGTTGCAGTGTGTGCCTGAGCTATGGAGGCGCTTGCAAGAGGCTGATCATCAAATGTTTTAAAAAACTGTTCAATTTTTCCACCCAAAGACTCCTCGATTAGGCGTTTGGCTTTTTGCGTGCTAAAGGCAGGGCAGCTGTCTTGTAGTTTTTTTAGCTCTAGGCTGATGTCTTCCGGTAACAAGTCTGGTCGAGTGGACAGCGTTTGCCCAAATTTTATATAAATAGGACCCAACGCTTCAAGTGCCAAGCGAATTCTTTGTCCTCTAGAATGTTTTTTAATTGGAAAATAATACCAAGGTGTTAAATATAATAACGGTTTAAAGCTTTTTAATAGGGGCGTGGAAAGCACCAAGGCATCCAATCGATAGCGCATTAGCACTTGAGAAATTTTCAAAAACCGAAACAAGCTTTGCATGACTAAAGGTTTGGATTAGTGTATTTTTTTGAAACTTGTGGCTGAATCAATAGCTCGCTTAACCCGTCTTTAATTGCCTCAAGCGGGCTGGAAGATTGTTTGACAGCTTGCTGAATTTTTTTGGCAGTTTTACTCATTTCATGCGCAACGATATCGCCTGTATATTGTGAGAGTAACTCTTCCAAATCTAACTCAGTTGCAGACAATAAGTCGACCAGTAATTGCGCAGTTTTCACGTCTCCATGAATATGGATTTTATCTTGTCTAAGCAAATCAGTTAAGTCTTCACCTTTAAATAGGGCGAAAAAAACAATGGGTTTGAGTTTAATTTCTACATCACTTGAGGCGCTTGTATCGCTGTTGACAAAGATGCGGTTGTTGGTGCAAATAAAATTTACATCAAGCAGTTGATCGACTAAGGTAAATCGAATAACTTTTGATTCTAAAGGCTTAATATCAATCGAGCCATTTTTAATGAGTAGATTGAGTGCTTGCTCAAGGATAAAGTGTTGCATAGTTGGCGCTAGGTTTTAATACCCTTATGCAAGGCAACAATGCCACCAGAAAGATTGTGATATTCACAAAAACCAAAGCCAGCTTCAAGTACCATGTCTTTAAGCGTTTCTTGATCAGGGTGTTTGCGAATAGATTCGGCTAAATACTGATACGAGTCTTCGTCATTAGCAATTAAACCACCTAATTTTGGCATCACGTTAAAGGAGTAAAAGTCATAAAACTTTTTCAAAAGTTCGGAATCTGTTTTAGAAAATTCTAAAATTAATAGACATCCTCCTGGCTTTAAGATTCTATGCATTTCACTCAACGCCTGATCTTTGTCAGTAACATTTCTAAGGCCAAACGCAATAGAGACGCAATCAAACGTGTTACTCTCAAAAGGCAAATATTGGGCATTGAGCTGTACATAATTGACACCAAAAATCCCTTGATTAATAAGATTTTTGCGTCCTTCGCCCAACATGGCAGCATTAATATCAGACAAGATAACTTGACCAGATTCTCCAACTTTTTTGCGGAATTCAATTGCTAAATCACCTGTTCCACCGGCAATATCAAGCACTTTGTCGCCTTCTTTAACGTTAGAAGACGCAATAGTGTAACGCTTCCATAAACGATGAGCGCCAAAAGATAAGACGTCATTCATAAGGTCATATTTGCTTGCTACTGAGTCAAAGACGCCTTTAACTAAGCCCTGTTTATCATCAGTGGGAACATCTTTAAAGCCAAAGTGAGTTGTATTGTCCATGGATTTATTTGGTAGGGTAGTCTCTAAAATTGTGACCGACATATATTTGAGTAGGTCGGAATATGCGGTTGTGCCCAACCTGCTCATGCCAGTGTGCAGCCCAACCAGCAGAGCGCGCCATAGCAAAGATAGGAGTAAAGTGTTCTTTTGGAATTTTAAAAATTTCTGAATATAGGATTCCCGAGTAGAAATCTACATTGGGATACACGCCTTTATCAGACAACAACTCTTCGCAAACACGCTCAACCTCTAAGGCCGTGTCAAAACGTTTTGATAAATTGATGCCTGATTTTTTGATGTAGCTTTCAATCATTTCTTGCAAGATCGTAGCGCGTGGATCTTTAACGCGATATTCGCGATGTCCCATGCCCATTATCACTTGTTTGTTTTTTAGGCGGTTTTCGATATAGCCACGTACATTTTTCGCATCACCAATTTCGTCTAGCATTTTAAGCACATCTTCGTTTGCGCCACCATGCAAAGAGCCAGCTAAAGTACCTACAGCTGCAGAAATTGATGCAAAAGGATTAGCCAGTGTTGAGGCGGTAACCATAGCTGAGAAGGTGCTAGCATTAATGGTATGCTCGGCATGCAAAATCAAACAAGCATCAAATAATTGAACAATATCATCATCTGGCTCTTCACCAAAAGACATATATAGAAAATTTTTTGCATACGACATATTCTTGCTTGGCGGAATTGGGTCATAACCTGCACTAATGCGCGCCCACATAGCAACCAAAGTACTCATATTGGCAATAATTTTTGTTAGTGCGCTTTGAGTAAAGGCTGAATTTGGATCCTTGGCGCCCGCGCCTGGGTAAAATGTGGCCATAGCTGCAATAGCAGTTTGAAGAACATCCATCGGATGTCCAGTAGCTGGCAGCGCCCACATCATTTGTCGAATATTACGCTTAACTTCATAGCGCTTATGTAATACGCATTGAAATTTTTCCAACTTGTTGGCGTTAGGCAATTCACCATCTCGAAGCAACATGGCCACTTCTTCAAACGATGCTTTTTGAGCAAGATCTTTAATAGAGTAGCCTCGATATGCCAAGATTCCTTTTTCCCCATCGATTGAGGAAATGGCAGACTCTGTAGCAGGTATACCTGCTAGACCGGGAATGTATTCAATCATAATATCTCCTCATTAGGCTCCTGTAACTGTCGTTATCAAAAAGTAGCCATTATTTTATTAATTATCATTTAATAGGCTACCCTTAATTTGTCTAGGTTATTCACTATATAAAGAATAACTTCATAATATAATTTTTCCGATGGAAAGCTCTATACGGAAAAAGACGAGCCACAACCACAAGTGGTTTTGGCATTAGGATTATGAATAATAAAGCGTGAACCTTGTAAATCTTCCAGGTAGTCAACTGTTGCGCCGATAAGATACTGATAACTCATAGGATCTACAACCAATTGAACACCATTTTTTTCAACACCAGAATCACCTTCTTTATGTTCTTCGTCAAATGTAAAGCCGTAAGAAAATCCAGAGCATCCACCACCGGTAATATAAACTCTAAGACGCAGTTCGTCGTTTTTTTCTTCTTTAATTAATAATGATACTTTGTTAGCAGCGTTGTCGCTAAAAATAATATCAGCCTGTTCTAATTGTAATGCTTCTGACATAATCCCTCTTTAAGGTAATAAACCAATAGATGTTAATCCTGATGTTTCATCTAAGCCAAACATAATATTCATGTTTTGAACCGCTTGGCCCGATGCACCTTTTACCAAATTATCAATCACCGACATAATTACCAATTTATTGCTATTTGGAATTTTCTGCATAGAAATCTGGCAAAAGTTCGATGATTTGACGCTCCGTGTTTCTGGATAAACGCCTTCATCTAGAATTTTAACAAAGGGCTCATTAGAATAGGTATCGATAAAATAAGGTCTTATATCAACATTTTCATCAA
>JAHZKM010000071.1 GCA_022600395.1 Pseudomonadota bacterium
ATGAAATTGCTGATTTTGCTAATTTAAAACCTCAAGTGGCGAGTATTACTGAGCGTGCTATGCAAGGCGAACTGGATTTTGATAGCTCACTCGCTGAGCGTGTCGCTTTATTAAAAGGTTTGGATGTATCTGTATTAGAAAAGGTGTACACGAATAAACTTCAGGTTAACTCTGGTGGCAAGGCACTGATTGAGTTCTTGCATAAGAGACAGATTAAAAGCGCAGTTGTATCTGGCGGTTTTACCTATTTTGCTGATCGTTTGGCTCAAGATATTAGCCTTGATTATTCTAGGGCAAATATTTTGGCAGTTGATAAAGGACGCTTAACTGGTGTGACGCAAGGTCCAATTATCAATGCGCAAGCTAAGGCAGATTTTGTTAATGAATTGTGTCAACAGCACGCGTTAAGCACTAGCCAAGTAATTGTTGTTGGTGATGGTGCTAATGATTTGGCAATGATGGAAGTTGCTGGTTTGTCAGTTGCGTATCATGCGAAGCCGATTGTAGCAGAGCAAGCAGATATTGCCATTAATGTTGGCGGATTAGATAAAATTATAGATTTGTTTGATGAGTAATTTGGTATGTTAGTAGAGATTGGACATTTTGCATTGGTATTGGCGCTGGTGTTTACCTGTTTACAAGCTGTGTTACCAACAATTGGTCTGTTTAGGGGTAATCTGGCTTTAGCACAATTATCACGCCCAATGCTCTGGGCGCAATTCTTTTGGACTTTAGTTGCCTTTGCAGTGCTAATGAATGCTTTTATTGTAGATGATTTTTCAGTTAAATATGTAGCTGGAAATTCCAATACAGAGCTGCCAAATATGTTTAAGATGTCCGCCGTTTGGGGTGCGCACGAAGGGTCTTTGTTATTATGGGCACTTATACTATCAGGTTGGAGTGTTGCGGTTTCCATATTCTCTAAACGCTTACCAAGTGAAGTTTTAAATCATATTTTGATTATTCTAGGAATTATCAGTATTGGATTTTTATTATTCTTACTACTAACTTCTAATCCATTTGAACGCCTTGACATTATTCCAGCACAAGGGCGCGAACTTAATCCACTGTTGCAAGATTTTGGTCTGATTATTCATCCGCCAATGCTGTATATGGGCTACGTAGGAATGGCTGTCCCATTTGCATTTGTTTTATCTTCACTAATTCGTGGCCAGCTAGACTCTACATGGTTGCGCTGGACGCGCCCATGGACCTTAGTGGCTTGGGCATTTTTGACATTTGGCATTACACTCGGTTCATGGTGGGCATACTATGAGCTCGGTTGGGGCGGTTGGTGGTTCTGGGATCCAGTAGAAAATGCTTCGTTTATGCCGTGGTTAGTGGCCACTGCTTTAGTACATTCGCTAAGTGTCAGCGAAAAGCGTGGTGCTTTTAAACATTGGACAGTGTTGTTAGCCATTTCTGGGTTTTCTTTAAGTTTGCTAGGTACTTTTTTAGTTAGATCAGGTATTTTGACATCGGTTCATTCTTTTGCCGCAGATCCGGCAAGAGGCGCCTTTATTCTAATCTTTTTAATTATTGTGGTTGGTGGATCATTGGCATTATATGCGTGGCGAGCATCGCTTATGCGAAGTCATAATTCATTTTCTTGGCTGTCGAAAGAAAGTGGTTTGCTTATTAATAATATTTTGCTAGTTGCTGCTATGATTAGTGTTTTCTTAGGCACTTTATACCCATTATTATTAGACTCTTTAGGTCTGGGAAAAATTTCAGTTGGCGCTCCTTATTTTGATGCTGTATTTATACCAATTATGATTCCGGCAGTTTTGGCAATGGCGATTGCGCCATTTTTACGCTGGAAGAAAGAT
Source organism: Pseudomonadota bacterium (assembly GCA_022600395.1). Classification (GTDB taxonomy): domain Bacteria; phylum Pseudomonadota; class Gammaproteobacteria; order PS1; family Pseudothioglobaceae; genus Thioglobus_A. The sequence continues at coordinate 1,830 of JAHZKM010000071.1, forward strand.
ACACTTGCTCGTATTTTCGGACTTTTAAAACCTATTTGGTTAGGTGTGGCTTTATTGTTTGCTATCAGTTTATTGATGGTTGAGAATGTTTTTGTTGCACTGGCAGTCTTTTTGTTTATCTGGATTGTTCTGCATTCATTGACATTGTTGGTCAGTCGAATTCGTCAAAAAGGCGCAACTAGCTTGGCGTTTATCGGCATGATTTTGGCACATATAGGTATTGCGATTTTCCTACTTGGAGCGACAGTCACAACCCAGCTTGGTATAGAAAAAGATGTAAAAATGAACATTGACCAGCCAATAACTCTTAAAGGTTATGAGTTTGTTTTCAAGGGCGTTAATAGTTTTTCTGAGCAAAATTACCAAGGGTATAAAGGCAGGGTTGAAGTCTATTATGAGGGTGAATTGATTACTAATTTGCAGCCAGAAAAGCGTCAATATGTGACCGGCATGCCAATGACAGAGGCATCCATTGATCCTAGTTTGCAACGAGATTTATATGTTGCTTTAGGCGAGTCTTTGGGTGAAGGCGCTTGGAGTTTAAGAATTTACTATAAACCGCTAATTAGATGGATTTGGTTAGGTGGCTTGTTTATTTCTCTAGGCGCTTTATTGGCCGCATTTGATAGAAGGTACCGTCTATCTGTTCAAAATGTTGGCGCTAAATCGAGGGCTGAATCATGAGTATGTTTATTTGGATAGGACTAATGTTGGTCGGCTCTATTGCTTGGACGATTTGGTTTTTGAAAAACCCGCTGGCTGATAATGGTTTGGATTTACAGCAATCAAACATTGCGCTTGGTAAGCAAAAAAAAATAGAGCTTCAAAATGATCTTGAGCAAGGATTGATTGATCAAGAGCAATTTGATCAAGCGTTGGAGGATATATCAAGCACATTAGCCTTAGAACTTAATCAGGCGCATACTAAAATATCTAATCAATCTAATGTGAATATCTGGGCTGGCGTAGTCATTGTCTTATTGCCTGTTTTTGCCATAAGTGTTTATTACAATTTAAGTAATTACACGCCCGTAAGTCAAGCAGCAGTGTCTGCTGATTCTCAGCCACTTAGTCTTGAGCAAAGTGCAGCTAAAATTAAACAACATTTGGATGATAATCCTGGCGATTTTGAAGCGTGGAAAATGCTTGGCATAACTTACTTTGAACTGGGTAAGGTTAAGTTATCTTTAGATGCTTATGAACAGGCTTATCAAATCAACTCTCAAGACCCTAGGCTATTAGTTGAATACGCTTCTGCGATGATTAGTGCTAATGATGATCAGTTTGTAGGCCGACCTGTTAAGTTCATTAAACAGGCGCTTGAACTCGATCCAAACGCACCGGACGCACTTTATTTAGCAGGCATGTTTGCTGCTAGCGTGCAAGATTTTGAGTTGGCTAAAGCGCTTTGGAATAAAGCACTTAATGCACTACCTGAGCAAAGCTCTGATCGACAAGCGTTGGTAAGTATTTTGCAAGAATTGAGTCGGGTTGAAAGTGGTAATATTAGTAACACTGTCACCGTAAAAGTGGAAATATCTGATAAGATTTTAGCTGCTCGATCAGCTGATGACTATTTGATGATTTATGCTAAAGCTACTCAAGGAAGACCTATGCCAATTGCGATTCAAAAATTACCAATCAAAGCCTTTACTGGGCAAATTGTGTTGAGTGATATGAATTCTGTTATGTCGGAAAAACTTCTTTCACAGTATGATCAAGCACTGGTTGTTGTGCGTATTAGTACGACAGGTAGTGCTATGAAGCAAGCAGATGATTTACAAGTTGTGAGTGAAGTGGTTCGCATTGCTGACAATCCAATTGTGACTTTAAAATTAGATTAAAACGATGAGTAAAACGCTAGAGCTGGCTCAAGCCTTAATAAGAATTGATTCAGTAACTCCTAATGACAAAGGTTGTCAGACGCTGATGACAGATCATTTAAAGCGCTCAAATTTTGAGATTCGTGATCTTAAATTTGGCCAAGTGGATAATTTTTGGGCTGCACATGGGTCAGGTTCGCCAGTGTTCGTTTTTGCTGGACATACAGATGTTGTGCCAGTAGGTGATGAATCGAAGTGGGACGTAGATCCATTTTCTGCAGAAATAAAAGAAGGCATGTTGCAAGGCCGAGGTGCAGCTGATATGAAAGGCTCACTTGCTGCTATGCTAGATGCTAGCGAGCGATTTGTTAAAGATTATCCAGGTCACAAAGGTACGATTGGCTATTTAATTACTTCAGATGAGGAAGGCCCGGCAGTTGATGGCACTGTTAAAGTTTGTGAATATCTAAACGACATTGGTCAAAATGTTGATTATTGTTTAGTAGGAGAGCCATCAGCTACCAATACTCTAGGCGATATTATTAAAAACGGACGTCGAGGTTCGCTTAATGGCACATTAACAATTATCGGCAAGCAGGGTCATATTGCCTATCCTCACTTAGCTAACAATCCGATTCATTTGGCAGTTCCGGCGATTAATGAGCTGTGTGAAGAGCTGTGGGATTCGGGCAATGAATATTTTCCAGCCACCAGTTTTCAGGTGTCAAATATACACTCTGGCACTGGAGTGACAAATGTTATTCCAGGCGAGATAGAAGTTGTTTTTAATTTTCGCTATTCAACTGAATCAACCCATGAAGGCCTGCAAAAAAGGGTGTGTGATATTATAGATAAGCATGGTCTTGAATATAGAATCGACTGGAATCATTCGGGCTACCCATTTTTAACCCCTAAGGGTGAACTGGTTAGTGGCTGTGTTGATGCTATTAAAAAGGTAACCGGCATTAATACTGAATTGTCTACTTCAGGCGGCACCTCTGACGGGCGTTTTATCGCACCAATTTTGGATGCTCAAGTAGTAGAGCTAGGTCCTTTGAATGCAACAATTCACCAAGTTAATGAGCGTGTTTCTGTTAAGGATTTAGATGATCTAAGTGATATTTATTACCATATTCTTAAAAATATTCTAACCTAAGATGATGCGCTTTGATGTTATCACTTTATTTCCTGATATGTTCTCAGCCATCAGGGATGAGGGGGTGGTTGCACGAGGTCTTAAAAAATCACTACTAGAAATACATACCTGGCAACTTAGAGATTTTGCGGATAACAAATATCGAAATGTTGATGAAAAGCCTTATGGTGGTGGCGCTGGAATGGTTATGCAAGTTAAACCTATTCGTAGCTGTATTGGTCAAATCAAACAAAAAATACCAAATACCAAGGTTATTTATTTATCACCCCAAGGTCAGCCGTTGACCCACCAGCTAGCGCATGAGATCTCTCAACTTGAATCTGTCACTTTGCTATGCGGTCGCTACGAAGGGGTTGATGAGCGCGTGATTGAGCACGATGTTGATATGGAAATATCGATTGGTGATTATGTGATTAGTGGCGGTGAATTGGCTGCTATGGTGTTAATCGATAGCGTGAGTCGTCAGGTGCCAGGTGTTCTAGGCAATGCACAATCGTTAAATGATTCTTTTGCGGGTGATTTGCTTGATTATCCTCATTACACACGCCCAGAAGTTATTGATAACCAACAAGTGCCAGCAGTTCTACTGAGTGGTCATCAAGCCAATATTGATGCCTGGCGTGCAGATCAGGCTTTTAAAAATACCCAAAAAAAGCGCCAAGATCTGATCAAAAAGTAGTGCTGGTTTGCTTTTTTCTTAAAAAAATTTATAATGTAATACTTATTCTACAATGGCGTAGAGTCTTAAAAAACAAGCAGTGTTGCTGACAAGTTGCCCATGAGGGGTTTTATTTCTATTTGCAAATATTTTATTTGTAACTATCAAAGGAGAGAAGTATGAAATTTGTAACGGCAATTTTACGACCGCACAAATTAGACGATGTTAGAGAGGCGCTTTCAGAAGTGGGTGTCTCAGGCATTACTGTCACTGAAGTTAAAGGCTTTGGCCGTCAAAAAGGGCACACCGAGTTATATCGTGGCGCCGAATATCAGGTTGATTTTTTACCAAAAATTAAATTAGAACTGGCAATAGCCACTTCCCAATTGGATGTGGTTATTGAAACTATTAGCAATGTTGCCAATTCAGGCAAAGTGGGCGATGGCAAGATCTTTGTTTCTAATTTAGATAAAGTGGTTCGTATTCGCACTGGCGAAACTGATCAAGACGCACTTTAAGGAGTAAAAAACATGAAAAAAATATTAAGTTTATTGGCTTTGGTGCCAATGGTTGCGTTCGCAGAAGGTTTAGACGGTGCTAACACCTCTTGGATCTTAACTTCAACTGCACTCGTTTTGTTTATGACTTTACCAGGCTTAGCGCTGTTTTATGGCGGATTAGTTCGCAGTAAAAATATTCTCTCAGTTTTGATGCAATGTTTTGCCATTGCCGGTATTGTATCGGTGCTTTGGCTAATTGCCGGTTATAGTATTGCTTTTGCTGATGGCAATGCGTATTTTGGTAGTTTATCAAAATTTATGCTAGCAGGGGTTTTAGAGGGTTCTCTAAGTGGCGATATTCCTGAAAGTCTATTTGTACTTTTCCAAATGACCTTTGCCATTATTACGCCAGCACTGATTGTGGGTGGTTTTGCTGAAAGAATGAAATTTTCTGCAGTTGTAATGTTTAGTGCAATTTGGCTAATTGTAGTTTATGCGCCAGTTACCCATTGGGTATGGGGTGGTGGCTGGCTTGGTGAAATGGGGCTGTTAGACTTTGCAGGAGGTACGGTTGTGCATATTACTGCAGGTGTAGCCGCTTTAGTGGCAGCTATTGTCATTGGTCCTCGTAATGGTTTTCCTAATAAACCAATGCCACCACACAATATGACCATGACCATCACCGGTGCAGGCATGCTGTGGGTCGGTTGGTTTGGCTTTAATGGTGGCTCTGCACTAGCAGCTAATGGTGACGCGGCGATGGCGATGCTAGTCACACACATTTCAGCAGCAGCAGGCGCTATTACTTGGATGTTTTATGAATGGGTGAAGTTTGGCAAACCAACCGCACTTGGAACGGTCACAGGTTTGATTGCAGGCTTAGGTACAATTACTCCTGCTTCTGGTTTTGTTGGCCCATCAGGCGCACTAGTGATCGGTATTACTGCGGGAATTGTTTGTTTTAACGCTGTTATTTTGATCAAGCAAAAATGGAAAATTGATGATTCGTTAGACGTTTTTCCGGTGCATGGTGTGGGCGGTATTTTGGGTACGATTCTAGCGGGTGTTTTTGCCTCAGACCAGTTAGGTATTTTCTCTGGACAGGGATTGGCTGAAGGCATGACAATCGCCTCGCAGGTTAATGTTCAGCTGATTGGTGTAGTCTCAACCTTTGTGTATACAGCAGTGGCTACTTATATCATTTTGAAGATAGTTGATATGATTACCGGCTTAAGAGTAAGCGCCGAAGAAGAGCAGCAAGGCTTGGATATCATCTCTCACGAAGAAAGAGGCTACGATTTGTAAATTAAATCTTGCCTAATAAAAACCCGCTAAATTTTTTTAAGTTTAGCGGGTTTTTTTTTGGCTAAAAAAAGCCATTTTCAATATTTCTGAAATTTTTTAAAAATAGATAGCTATACTGGAGATTGTAGATTAGCGGCTGTTTCATTGAGTTTCTAAGTAGGGTGTTTTAAATAGTCTTAATTAGGAAGTTAAAACCTAGCCAAGCTAGGTTTTTTTACGCCTATTAAAATCAATTCGTATATAATCTTAATAATATTTTATGGTTTATGGTAATGCGACTTAATCACCCTTTAACTGGCTCAATGGTAGCCTTAATCACCCCAATGCTTGATGATGGTTCTGTGGATTTTTCCGCGCTTGAATCTTTGGTAGATTTTCACGTAGCATCAGGTACGCGCGGAATTATTTCCATGGGTACAACAGGCGAGAGTGCAACGCTCAATCAAGATGAACACATTGAAGTGATGCGCAAGACCGTTGAATTTGCTAACGGCAGAATTGCCATTATTGCAGGTACGGGCGCCAATTCAACTTCTGAGGCGATTGAACTCACTACTGCTGCCAAAGACATTGGTGCGGATGCTTGTTTACTAGTAACGCCGTATTACAATAAGCCAACTCAAGAGGGTTTGTATCAGCACTATAAGCTGATTGCTGAGACGGTTGATATTGACCAAATTTTGTATAATGTGCCTGGAAGAACGGCGGTTGATTTACTGCCAGAAACGGTTGCTAGATTATCAAAAATTTCTAATATTATTGGCGTCAAGGATGCTACCGGCGATTTAAAGGTTGCACAAGCTTTGATTGATCAATGTCCAGAAGATTTTTTGCTTTATAGTGGTGATGATGCGACAGCGATTGAGTTTATCTTAATGGGCGGTCACGGAGGTATTTCTGTGAGTGCAAATGTTGTTCCAGAAGCGTTATCTCAGGCTTATCAAGCAGCCTATGAAGATAATCAGGCAGTGGCTATATCGATTAATCAGCCACTTGAAAATCTACATCAAAGCTTATTTATAGAGTCAAATCCGATACCGGTCAAATGGGCAATGCATAAAATGGGCAAATGTGGCAGTGGTATTCGTCTGCCACTGACCAAGTTATCACCACAAGCTCGAGTAACGCTAGAGCAAGATTTATCTAATTTAGGAGTTATATAGTATGGTCAAAATATCATTAACAGCACTATTGTCTTTATCTTTAGTTGGGTGTTTTTCTTTTGAGGAGAAAGCTCAAGAGCAAGCGCCGAGTTTAGGTGAGAGAGATATTAAATATTATTCTAATAAAACCGTTACCTCTTTAGAAATTCCGCCAGATTTAACCAAACCTAGTGCGCAAAACTCCTTTAAGCTGGAAAACTATGTCTCTAATGTTCAAGAAGATACTATTAGCTTTTCTAAAAAAGATGAAGCTATTAAAGAGGCCGATAGCATTTTAAGAACACCTTCGAATGTAGAAGTTAAACGCTCAGGCGAGCGTCGTTGGTTAGTAGTAGATAAAACGCCAGAGGCAGCTTGGGGCTTGTCTAAGAGTTTCTTTAAGTCGCATGGTTTTGCGATTAAAAAAACCAATAAAAAAATTGGCATGATGGAAACAGATTTTTTAGAAAACCATCCTGAGATTCCAGACCGATCTTTGGGCGTGATTCGCTCTATGTTGAAAAAAGCCATTGCAGCGCGCTACGCACTGCCAATTGTTGACAAGTACCGCATTCGTATCGAACCACTTGCCGAAGGTACAAAATCGGCTGTTTATTTGTCTTTAACATCGATGGAAGAAGTGCTAACTAAAGCGGGCAGTGATGATGAAAATACGATTTGGCAATCACGTCCGAAAGACCAGGCATTAGAAACAGAAATGCTTTATCGTTTAATGACATTCTTAGGCAGTGATCACGCTGTAGCAAGAGAGAAAATCATACAGGCGAAAGAAGAGCAGGCGCTGAGTGTTGCAGTAGAAAAAGGCATTGGCGGCTATGCTAAGCTGGCTTTCTCGTTGGGTCAATATGATACTTGGGACAATGTTGGTTGGGCACTTGATCAGTTAGATGTGGAGGTTGAAGATAAAGACGTGAAAGAAGGCAGTTTTTATATCAATGTTGCCAGAACTGAAGACCAGGGTATATTCTCGCGCATGTTTGGCGATGACGCCATTAAAAAATCTTTCCAAATTATCGTTAAGCAAATTGATACAAGCAAAACAGAGTTTTACTTTAATGATCTTTCTGAAGAGAATGAGCAGGCAACCATTGACTTTAGCTATGAATTCTTGGGAAGTATTGCCAAGCAATTCTAATTAAAGCTCAGGTGACTTTGTCACAGCAGACAATTGATCAAATTATTCACCA
>JAHZKM010000072.1 GCA_022600395.1 Pseudomonadota bacterium
CAGTTGCAAAAAATTTCTTTTTAGACTCGCAACAAGTCTTGAAAAAAAAGGTACCTATTTTAATTATGTTTTCCATTCCTGACTGTGGATATTGCAAGAAAGTCAAAGAAGACATAATCAGCCCTATGGCAGATCTCGCAGAATATCAAGATAAGGTAATCATTCGTCATATCGACGCCAACAGCTTTGATGAAGTGACTGATTTTTACAACGAGTCTGTCTCACACAACGAATTTGCTTTTAAATATGCAGTTAACTTCTTTCCAACCGTAATGTTGGTTGATAATTACGGTGTTGTCCTTGAAAAAGTTTTAGGGGTTGCCAATGAAGATTATTACTGGACTGACTTAGATAAACTAATTGACAAATCCACTCTCAAAATTAACAAACAATTTAGCGCAAAATTATGACTAATAGCACACAAAATTCAAGCCAAACCAATCAATCTTGGGGTGGACGTTTTAGCGAGCCTACTGATGAATTTGTAAAAATTTTTGGCGCTTCTGTCTTCTTTGACAAAATTTTAGCACCATACGATATTCAAGGCTCTAAAGCTCACGCTATCATGCTACAAGAAGTAGGTCTTCTGACCAAAGTAGAAAAAGATCAAATTATTGAAGGACTTGATCAAATTCTAGCTGAAATAAAATCTAACACCTTTGAATGGTCGGTTACTCTTGAAGATGTTCACATGAATATTGAGTCACGTTTGACGCAACTGATTGGCAATGCAGGCAAAAAACTACACACAGGTCGATCTCGAAATGATCAGGTAGCAACTGATATTCGCCTCTATTTACGCGCCCAATTAGACGACCTACTCACTGAGATTAATCGACTACAAACCGCCCTATTAGATCTAGCTGAACAAGAAGTCAGCACCATCTTGCCAGGCTTTACTCATCTTCAAGCAGCCCAGCCTGTGAGTTTTGGTCATCATATGATGGCGTACTTTGAAATGCTCACACGTGATGCTGAACGCTTAGTTGACTGTCGTAAGCGCATGAATTCTATGCCGCTAGGATCTGCTGCTTTAGCGGGCACTACTTATCCGATTAACCGAAAACGAACAGCCGAGTTGTTGGGTTTTGAGCGCATCTGCCTTAATTCACTAGACGGTGTTAGTGATCGTGATTTTGCCATTGAGTTTTTATCGGCTTCCAGCATGATTATGATGCATTTATCGCGCTTCTCAGAAGAGCTGATTTTATGGTCTTCTGCGCAGTTTAATTTTATAGAGCTGCCAGATAGCTTTTGCACCGGATCTTCTATCATGCCACAAAAGAAAAATCCTGATGTGCCAGAGCTTGTACGTGGCAAAACAGGGCGCGTTTATGGCAATCTTACCTCGATGCTCACTATTATGAAATCACAGCCTTTAGCTTATAACAAAGACAACCAAGAAGATAAAGAGCCTTTATTTGATACGGTCGATACACTTAAAGCTTGTTTGCGTGTATTTGCTGACATGGTGCCAACCATTCAAGCCAATCGCGACATCATGTACAACTCATGCAAAAAAGGCTACACCACTGCAACAGATTTGGCCGATTATTTAGTCAACAAAGGCTTAGCGTTTAGAGATGCACACGAGGTAGTTGGCAAGTCTGTTTCTTACGGCATAGAGCACCAAAAAGACCTTAGTGAACTAACACTGGAAGAACTAAAGGTTTTTGATGAGCGCATCGATAACGACGTATTTGATATATTGTCTTTAGAAGGTTCACTTTGCGCACGTGATCATTTAGGTGCAACTAGCCCTAGTCAAGTTAAATCTGCCATTAAAGAAGCTAGAAAAAACCTAAGCTAATGAGGGTTGTTTTTGCAGGTACGCCGGATTTTTCAGTTGGTATACTTGAGGCACTTGTCAATGCTCAACATGAATTAGTTGGCGTTTATTGTCAACCCGACCGTCCCAAGGGACGAGGTCGTGTATTAACCGCCTGCCCTGTTAAAGAAAAAGCTCGCGAACTCAACCTACCTGTCTTCCAACCAGAAAGCCTAAAAGATAAAACAATCCAACAACAATTAGGCACTTTAAAAGCTGATGTGATGGTGGTGGTAGCTTATGGCCAAATCTTGCCAATAGATGTATTAAACACACCTAAATATGGCTGTCTCAACATTCACGCCTCACTACTTCCCAGATGGCGAGGTGCTGCGCCCATTCAACGCGCTATTATTACAGGTGATCAGCAAACCGGCATTGGTATTATGCAAATGAATGAAGGGCTGGATACGGGTGATATTTTGCTAGAAAAAACCTGTGATATCCTTGAGTCTGATACCGCTCAATCCTTGCATGACAAACTAGCAGTACTTGGTGCTCAAGGTATTGTTGAGGCACTAGACAAAATTGAACAACTAACACCGATTGCACAAGATGAAGCAGGAATTAACTACGCTCAAAAACTTAACAAAGAAGAGGCATGGATTGATTGGTCAAAATCAGCTGTAGAAATCAACCGACAAATTAGAGCATTTAACCCCTATCCCATTGCCCAAACACATGCAGAAAGTAATAAATTTGACACAAAAGTGTTGCGTATTTTATCTGCTAAGCCAATAAATCTTGCTTGCCAAGCCAAACCTGGAGAAGTAATAAAATCTGAAAAAGGCACTTGTTATGTTGCAACAGGTGACGGGGCTTTAAGCTTAGAGCAAGTTCAGTTAGCGGGTAAAAAAGTAGCTAACATCAAAGACTTTACTAATGCCTACCACTTAACAACGTTGCAATAATGCCACTAAAACGCAGCCTTACCTTTGCTAACACTTTATGGGCTGGGTAATATTCTGGGTGCGGGCATTTATGTTCTTATTGGTAAAGTCGCTGGTATAGCAGGTCTATTAACTCCTTTATCTTTTTTAATCGCCTCATTATTAGTTGTAACTACCGCATTTACTTATAGCGAATTATCTTCTCGCTATCCTGTCAGTGCGGGTGAGGCGGTATATTTATTCAAAGCCTTTGGCAATCGCCACCTGTCTTTTATTGTGGGCATTATGATTCTAACCACAGGCGTTTTATCTGCTGCGACTATTAGTGTTGGCTTTGTTGGCTATTTAGATATATTTTTCGATTTGTCTAATTGGATAGCAATCACCTTATTACTAATGCTTTTAGGTGGTCTAGCCATATGGGGAATCAAAGAATCGGTTCAGGCCGCCGCTCTGCTAACACTCATAGAAATCACCGGCTTATTAATGATTATTTGGTTTGGCCGTGATCATCTTGGTAGCTTTGACATTCAATCCTATACAGAGACTCTAAGTGTTAGCAATATTAGTATCTGGGGTGGTGTTTTTGCTGGTGCATTTTTGGCATTCTATGCGTTTATTGGCTTTGAAGATATGGTTAATGTTGCAGAGGAAGTTATTGAGCCTGAAAAAAACATGCCCAAAGCCATCATCTTGTCATTAATTATTGCAAGCACTATTTATATATTGGTTTCACTTATTGCTATAAGTGCGGTATCAATAGACGCCTTATCAGCACATAGTGCACCTCTGGCACTTATCTATACACAGCTTAGCGGATTATCACCTAACTTGATTGCCATTATTGGCATGCTGGCAATTGTCAATGGTGCTTTGATACAAATTATTATGGCCTCTAGAGTACTGTACGGAATGAGTCAACAGCAATGGCTACCAAGAATATTAAGCCGTCTTAATGCTAAAACCCAAACACCAATTTATGCAACATTTATCGTGGTTGCTATTATTTATGCTTTGGCACTTTGGCTGCCAATCATGCGTCTAGCTGAATTAACTAGTTTGTTTATCTTGATTATTTTTTCATTGATGCATCTTGCCTTACTGTTCATTAAAAGAAAGCGAGCAATGCCTTATAAAACTGTTCGCTGCTATCATAGCAGCATTCCCCTGATTGGATTGATAACCAATATTGGCTTTATTATCTTTTATCTCGTCTCTTAGCCTTTGCCAACAAAGTCTAATTGGCGCCAAGCTTCATAGGCAACAATAGATACACAATTGGCAAGATTCAGACTTCGAGAGCCATCTTGCATTGGCAAAGAAACCCTATTGAATTGATTCGCTACATCTTCTGGCAGGCCTTTAGTTTCAGGTCCAAACAAAAACGAATCTCCAGATTGGTAGTCTATGTCGCTATATTTTTTACTAGAACCTGTCTCTACTGCAAAAATTCTTTCAGGTTTTGCTCTGTCTAGATAGTCTTGTAAATTTTCATATTCATATACTTGGGCTAATTCTTGGTAATCAAGCCCTGCTCTTTTTAGACGCTTATCAGTAATTTCAAAACCAAATGGCTTGATTAAATGTAGACTGCATCCCATATTGGCAGACAGGCGAATCAAACTTCCTGTGTTGTTAGGAATTTCTGGTTCGAATAACACTAAATTTAACATAATATTTTATTTTTTACCTTGAATATCTTAATATCATCCCATAGATAGAAGATAACTTAAATAAAAACCCGTAAAAAACCCATGAATATTGAAAAATTAACTTCTCAATTTCAACAAGACCTGAGTGGCGCTCAATCTATTGCAGTTAGCAATCATCATAGTGCTATTGAAGGGATGCATGTACTTAGTGCTATGCTGTCCGATAGTGGCTCTAGCGTTAGCAATGCCCTTAGCTCAATCAAAATAGATACTGCCAAACTTAAGAGTCGAGTTGAACATGAGATACAAAATCTAGCTGTTGTTAATAATCCTAATATAGATATAGGCATTTCCCAAAACTTACTCCGCCTGCTTACAGCCACTGAAAAACTAGCCACTGAAAAAGGCGATGCTTATGTA
>JAHZKM010000073.1 GCA_022600395.1 Pseudomonadota bacterium
CCCATAATTTCATCAATATGACTTTCATCATCTTTTGTCCATGCAGTGATTTCAAAACAATCCGGCAAGGTGGTTTGATCGGCGACCAAAGAATGATAACGCGTTGCATCAAGTGGGTTTTTTAAATCAGTAAACATGCCTTTATTGGTGTGATGCACCTTTGAGACTTTACCATGCATAATCTGTTTTGCACCTACTACATCACCACCAAAAGCCTGAACCATCGCTTGAAATCCAAGACAAACACCCATTATTGGAATTTTGCCGCTAAAGCGCTTAATAGCGTCAATTGAAATGCCGGCCTCATTTGGTGTACAAGGGCCGGGAGAGATTACCAAAAACTCAGGTGCGAGCGCTTCAATTTCATCAAGTGTTATTTCATCATTTCGGTGCACTTCAACTGTTTGTCCAAGCTCGCCAAAATACTGCACCAGGTTATAGGTAAAGGAATCGTAATTGTCAATCATGAGTAACATAGTGAGGCTTATTTTACCGCTAAAAAGCATGCAAAGTTAAGACACTGAAAATGACAGGTATAGGTGTGAAATCCTGCTAGATGCATGCGATTAAAGTGCGTTTCTTGACTGTCAGTTATTAATACATTTTCGATTGATTGACGTTTAGCAGCGATTTCAAGCTCGCTGTAGCCATTGGCGCGCTTAAAATCTAGGTGTAGTTTTGTCATGAGCTGCTGCTGTTGTGAGTCATCAAAATGAATTTTTTCAGAAATAATGAGTGCACCACCTGGGTTTAAGCCACGGTAAATTTTATTAATCAAAGCTTGCCTATTTTCTGGCGCTATAAACTGTAGTGTTAAATTAAGCACAACCAGCGATGCATTTTGAATATCAAGTGTTTCGACATCAGCACACACAACCTGAACGTTGCCTACTTTGCCTGCTAGTTTTTTACTGCATTTAGATACCATACTAGGGGAGTTATCTACTGCGATGATTTGTGTATTTTGATGAGTATCGTTCAGACTTAGTGCCATTGAGGTGGCGCCGGTTGAAGCGCCTAAATCATAGTAGTTAGTGTTATCTTGGCCATAAGTTTTAACACACAAGCCAACTAACTCAATCATCGATTGATAACCAGGCACACTGCGCCTAACCATATCATCAAAAACATTGGCAACATTGGCATCAAAAGTAAAGTCAACTAAGTCATGAGCCTGGCTAAAAATTTGATCACGCATATAATTCTTCCATAAAAAACTCACTGACTAGCAAGGGTGTTTTGCCAATGGTAAAAGTAGATCTTCTGCCCCAAATATTGCCAATCTGGGTGATTTGCATAGCCCCTCGCTTGATATTTGGATTATTAAATAAAACTTCACCCAGCGGTTTAGAACCAATCTTTAAAATCTCTTTAGTGTCATCACTAAGAGGGATTAATGAGCGTGCAAAAACTACTACTTTACCCTTTCCTAAGAGTTCAACCTCACGAACCGTACAAGTTTTAGAGGTGTTAATAACGCTCACCTCATGTGCATGAGGTGAGGCTTGTTGTTGGGATATTACGCGTACTGAAAAATCTGGAAATTTTTGTTTAAGTTTGGCTGTTAACGACGTACTATCATCTAGCCAAAGTTGGACGATAGCCGGCGCTTTTTTGCTGAACGCTAAATCTTGCCAAATGAGTGTTTTAGTATCAATCATGCTGCTATTTTAAGCTAAGTATTGGCGTATTTTGACTTGTCATGTGTAATCCAGCGATGGATAAGTAGTTGTTGTTTATCATCATCAAGGTCTAAAAGTTTAGCGGTGTAATAACTAACCTGCTTAAGCAGATAACCATCACGCACAATATTGGCAATTTTCATATCTGCAATACCAGTTTGCTGGGTACCCAATATCTCTCCCGGACCGCGCAATTCTAGATCCTTGTTGGCAATTTTAAAACCATCATTAGTCTGCCTTAAAATATCTAAACGCTCAATGGCATTATTACTAAGTGGTGCTTGATACATAAGAATACAGATGCTCGCATCAGATCCACGACCAACACGACCGCGGAGTTGATGTAGTTGGGCCAGTCCCAATCTTTCTGCATTTTCGATTACCATTAGAGATGCATTGGGCACATTCACACCCACTTCAATCACTGTGGTTGCTACCAAAACATTGATTTCACCGGCACTAAAGCGCTGCATAATAGCGCTTTTTTCTTGCTTGTTCATTCTTCCGTGAATCAGTACAATGCAGAGATTAGGTAGATTTTCTTCTAAATATAATTGTGTATCTGTTGCCGATTGGGCGCGCAATACTTCAGATTCTTCAATTAAGGTACAAACCCAATAAACTTGATTACCCTCATGGCAAACTTGTCTAATTTTATCAAGTACTTTGTCTTTTTTGTCATTGGCCAGTGCCACCGTTTGAATAGGACTTCTACCAGGTGGCAACTCATCAATTATGGAGGAGTCCAGATCAGCGTAGGCACTCATAGTTAGCGACCTAGGGATGGGTGTCGCGGTCATCACTAGTTGGTGTGGCGTATTATGAGCTTTTTGCGTTAGCGATAATCTTTGATGCACACCAAATTTATGTTGCTCGTCAATAATAACTAAGCCAAGATTTTTAAATATCACCGCCTCTTGGAAAAGTGCATGTGTACCAATGACAATTTGGGCATTACCAGAGCGAACAAGTTCTAACTGTTCTTGTCGTTGTTGGCTGTTTTGTGAGCCAGTTAAAAAAGCGATTTGTATTCCTAGCGGCTTTAAATAATCGCTAAATCCATGCAAGTGCTGGTTGGCCAATATTTCTGTGGGTGCCATAATGGCTGTTTGAAAACCATTTTCAACAGCTTGTAAGCAGGCAAATACTGCAACAATAGTTTTCCCAGAGCCGACATCACCTTGCAGGAGTCTGAGCATTGGCTGGCTAGATGTTAAATCTGCATTAATTTCATCAATGCTTCGTTGTTGAGCGGTTGTTAGATCAAAGCCTAATTTAGCGGCTAATTGAGTAGGTAAAAAATCAGAAATTTTGAAAATATTGGAAATCGCTTGTTTTCGCTGATGTTTTAGCTTCAATAAGCTGAGTTGTTGGGCACAAAGCTCTTCAATAATGAGTCTTTGTTGCGAAATATGCCTAAAATTGGCAATTTGATCGATATTATCGGTAATTTGCGGATGATGTAGCGTGTTTAATGCCTGTTTTAAGGTCGGCATAGAATTATTTGCCAAATTTTCAAAATGGTCGAATAAGTCTGTTTTTTTCAAGGTTTCTAAGGCGATATTAACCCATTTTTTAATTTGGGGTTGGTGAATATTGCCCGTTAAAGGGTAAACCGGGCTCAGTGTTTTTTCAATAAGAGTGGGCTGGCCTTTGGAGATTAGCCGATATTCTGGATGATGCATTTCCAAGCCATCGCGACCAATTTTCACCTCGCCAAAACACTGAATTAGCTCACCCCGAGTAAGTTGTTGCTTTTGCTGTTGATTGAAATGAAAAAAACGCAACAATAAAGTTCGATTGTCATCATCAGACAAATGACATAGCAATTGACGTTGGCGTGTCGGTACTTCTTCAATGCGAATAATGGTGAGCTCAGTTAATATGTCTGAGCCAACTTGCGCTTGATTAAGTGGCGTGAATTTAGTTTTATCTTGATAACGATTGGGCAGATGAAATAAAAAATCCCCCAAATTGTAAAGACCGATTGAGTTCAGTTTTTCTTGTGCCTTTGGCCCGAGCCCATTTAGACTTATAATCGGGTCGGACAACTGACGCATAATTAAGCTGTGCTATGAATGATTTGTCTCAATAACCATTATCCCATCCATTTCCACTTCTGCACCTTTAGGCAATTCTTTAATACCAACAGCGGCGCGAGCAGGATAAGGCTTGTCAAAGTATTGCGCCATAATTTCATTCACGACTGGAAAATTACTAAGGTCTGTTAAAAAGATATTAAGCTTAACAATATCATTAAGACTGCCACCTGATTTCTCACAAACAGCAGTTAAATTTTTAAATACCTGATTAATCTGCTCACTAATACCGCCCTTAATCATTTCCATGGTTTCAGGTATTAATGGAATTTGACCTGATAGATAAATGGTTGAGCCGCCAGTTACGCAAACTGCTTGAGAATAGGTACCAATGGCTTGTGGTGCTTGGTCAGTTGAGATAATTTGTTTTTGCATAATATTTTTTAAGTTTGTTTGTATTTATAGATTATACGAAATAATTAATTAAACTGTGGCAAATAACCAAAGGCAATTGGCAATATCAAGATGAGCAGCTATATTGTGATATTCCGCCAATATTAAATAATTCAGCAGGTTTTAATTGATAATATTTATCGCTAATTTCGCTTGATTGTTCTGCATAAGGTTGCGTCATAACAGATTGAAGATCGCGTAAAGTCTGGTAATTTTGATTGGCAGCTTGCTGGTAAGCAGGCATTAAAAACCACTCTCTTAATATATATTTTGGATTAACCTTGTTCATATTGTCTGATAACTCATCGAGTGATTTAACGCCTAATGTGTTTAAGTTATCTTTTTC
>JAHZKM010000074.1 GCA_022600395.1 Pseudomonadota bacterium
AAAGACCCAACTAGAGCGCAACCAGCAGAAAATTAAAGCTGAAAAAACACTTGAAACGCAACAAACTAAGGTTATTGAAACAACAAAACCTCAGCATGCTGAACAAACAGCAGTTGAAGAAAAAGTAAAAGAGCCTGAACCTACACCTTGGTACAAATTCTGGATGGATTAATTTAGCATGAGCTCTCTTGTGATTGACAAGCTGGAATGCCAAAGAGGCTATAGCCAGCTTTTTACAAACCTTTGCTTCCAAGTAAATGCTCAAGAAGTTGTTAGAATTACCGGCACAAATGGCAGTGGTAAAACCTCTTTATTAAAGATATTAGCCGGCATTAATACTCAAGAACAAGGTTGTGTAACATTTGATCAGAACGTTGTTAAAAGCGATGCGTACCAACAAGAAGTTTTTTATTTGGGCCATCAGGCGGCGCTGAGCGCTGAGCTAAGTAGCCTTGAAAATCTTGAATTTTTAAGCGCTCTAAATCAGCCAGTTGCGCGTGAAGTTCTTATTCAAGCATTAGAGGATATTGGTTTAAAAGGCTATGCAGACGAGCCTTGTGCAAATCTTTCAGCTGGTCAAAAAAGACGAGTTATTTTGGCAAGTTTATTTATTTCTAAGGCTAAGGTTTGGCTACTCGATGAACCTTTTACTGCACTTGATCCCAAGGGAATAAAAATTGTAGAAAGCAGAATCGCCCAACATTGCGCTAATGGCGGGTTGTGCCTGTTCACTACACACCAAGACTCTGCTCTGCCCAACCAACGCATGATCGCGCTATGAATATCTTCTTTCAAACCTTAAGCCGAGACTTACGTATAGCGCTTAGAAACCCTTCTAGCGTTCTCAATCCTTTATTGTTTTTTATTATTTCAGTCTCGCTTTTTCCGCTAGCTATTAGTCCAGAAGCGACAACCTTATCTCAAATTGCAGCGGGCATTATTTGGGTAGCCAGTATGCTGGCTGTACTATTATCACTTAACGCTCTGTTTCATCATGACTTTGATAATGGTGTTCTAGAGCAAATGGTTACTTCACATCACCCCTTAGCTCTTCTCATTCTAGCAAAAATTACTGCACATTGGTTATTAACTGGTATTCCTATTATTTTGCTATCTCCTTTATTAGGGGTGTTTTTATTTCTAGATGAGCAAGGAATTAAAGTGCTTATGCTAACATTACTACTGGCCACACCCAGTCTAAGTCTCATTGGAAGTATTGGCGCTTCATTGATTGTTGGTATTAAAAACTCTGGCATGTTGCTATCTTTGCTTATCTTACCTCTTTACATTCCTATTTTAATCTTCGCCTCAAGTGCTGTCTCACAAGCACAATTTGGTTTGGATATTAATAGCCAGCTGTATTTTCTAGCAATGTTTTTAGTGCTAAGCTTAATGAGCGCTCCTTTTGTTAGCGCTCTCGCTTTAAAAATTAGTCTAGAATAAGCTTAATCATTTGTTATAATGTTCTTAAGCGCTGATTTGTCCCGATTGCTAGCGTTACTACTTAAAGTAGTTAAATTAAGCTAAAGCAGGCGTTTCTCTTCATTGGAAAACCCTTCTTGAAAAGGGTTTTTTAATATTTAAACGGAGAACAAAAAATGATATTTACCTCTGAATCTGTTTCGGCAGGACACCCCGATAAAGTTTGCGATCAAATTTCTGACGCTATTTTAGATGTGGCACTAGCGCAAGACAAAAATTCACGCGTTGCGGTTGAAACGCTTGTTAAAGACAATCATGTTGTCTTAGCGGGCGAAATTACCACTGGCGCAACCATTGATTACGAAAAAATCGTACGTGATACCATTATTGGTATTGGCTATGATAAAGAAGAGTATGGCTTTAATGGTCATACTTGTGACCTCACCAACTTACTAGGCGAACAATCTCAAGATATTGCCATGGGCGTTGACGAATCATCAGATCACCAGCAAGGCGCAGGTGATCAAGGTCTTATGTTTGGTTATGCTTGTAACGCAACTGATGTTTACATGCCAGCACCTATCTTATACGCTCACCGTTTAGTTGCCAAGCAAGCCGAATTGATGAAAAACAACACGTTGCCTTGGCTGCGTCCTGATGCTAAATCACAAGTTTCTTGCATTTACAAAGATCATAAAATTGTAGGCATTGACGCGGTAGTACTTTCAACTCAGCATGATGCGGATATCTCTTTAGATGATTTACGTGAAGCAGTTTTAGAAGAAATTATTAAGCCTGTTTTACCAAGTGAATGGCTAAGTAGCGCCACTCAATTTCATATTAACCCAACAGGTAATTTTGTCATTGGTGGACCGGTTGGCGACGCTGGACTCACGGGTCGAAAAATCATCGTTGATACTTACGGCGGTATGGCAAGACATGGTGGCGGCGCATTCTCGGGCAAAGATCCTTCAAAAGTTGATCGTTCAGCGGCCTATGCAACTCGTTACGTGGCTAAAAATATTGTGGCAGCTGGCTTAGCAGATCGATGTGAAGTGCAAGTCTCTTATGCCATTGGCGTGGCTGAGCCCACTTCTATAAATGTTGAGACTTTTGGTACAGAAAAAATATCAAATGAAGCGATTGAAGCACTTATACGTGAGCATTTTGACTTACGTCCAAAAGGTCTGATTGCTATGCTTGATCTTAAGCGTCCGATCTACCAAAAAACAGCAAGTTATGGTCATTTTGGACGAACTGAAGATGATATTTCCTGGGAAAAAACTGATCGAGTTCATTTGTTGAAAACAAACTAAATTAATTAAATTTGGTATAATAATCAAACTGTCAAGGAGCGTTGCGTTGAATTTTTTTCAATCAGGCTTGGCAAATAAGATAACAAAACGACGCTCATTTTTTTAAATTTTCTAAAGGAGAAAAAATGAGTAACAATACCCTAAAAAATAACGACTATAAAGTCGCCGATATGGCACTAGCTGATTACGGGCGTAAAGAAGTAGAATTAGCAGAAGCTGAAATGCCAGCACTTATGACGCTACGTGAAAAATATCGCGACACACAACCCCTTAAAGATGCTCGCATCTTGGGCTGTATTCATATGACTATTCAAACAGCTGTACTTATGGAAACTTTAGTTGATCTTGGTGCGCAAGTTCGCTGGTCGAGTTGTAATATTTTTTCAACTCAAGATCACGCAGCCGCTGCAATGGTGGCTGCCGATATTCCAACATTTGCCTGGAAAGGAGAAACGGAAGAAGAGTTTTTATGGTGTATTGAGCAAACAATTTTATCGAACGGAAAGCCCTGGAATGCTAATATGGTGCTTGATGATGGTGGCGATTTAACTGAAATGCTGCATAACAAATATCCTGAAATGCTTAACGATATTCATGGCATTAGTGAGGAAACTACCACAGGCGTTCACCGTTTATTGGAAATGATGGAAGCAGGTACACTTAAAGTGCCTGCAATTAATGTTAATGACTCTGTGACCAAGTCAAAAAATGATAATAAATATGGTTGTCGTCATTCTCTAAATGATGCTATTAAACGTGGTACAGATATGCTTATGTCGGGCAAAAAAGCATTGGTGATTGGTTATGGTGATGTGGGTAAAGGCTCAGCACAATCACTTCGTCAAGAAGGCATGATTGTTAAAATTACTGAAATTGATCCAATCTGTGCTATGCAAGCGTGCATGGACGGCTTTGAAATTGTCTCTCCTTACAAAAATGGCCTTAATACCGGACAAACTGCTGACATTAGTCAGTCGCTACTAGCCACTACTGACCTTATTGTAACTACAACAGGCAATTACAATGTTTGTGACTCTGCCATGCTGCAAATGTTGAAAAAAGGATCGGTTGTTTGTAATATTGGTCATTTTGATAACGAGATTGACACCCAATACATGCGAGATAATTGGCGCTGGGACGAGGTAAAACCTCAAGTTCACCGTGTTTATCGTAGCGATGACAAGAATGACTACTTGATTCTTTTATCTGAAGGTCGCCTGGTTAATTTGGGTAATGCTACTGGACACCCTTCTCGTATTATGGACGGCTCTTTTGCCAACCAAGTACTAGCACAAATGCATTTATTTGATGCAAAATTTGCTGATAATGGTGGCGAAATCTATGTGGAGGTTCTACCGAAAAAACTCGACGAAGAAGTTGCAGCTGGAATGGTAAGTGGCTTTGGTGGCGTATTAACCAAACTAACAGACACACAAGCTGACTACATCAATGTTGCTAAAGAAGGTCCATTTAAGCCAGAATCTTATAAATACTAGATTCTAACTTTCTTAAAATACTAAAATATCCCGAAAGGGTGTATTAATGCGACGCTTGAGTCGCATTTTTTGTGTCATTTTTATTATTTGTCAAATTTTTTAAAAAAGTAAAAAATAATGCAAAAAATATCAACAAATTGGCTATTTATTGGTGAAAAATTGATAAGAATGACAATTTTTAAGAATTTTTATCAAAAAATAGCCCATATATTCATTTTTTAAATAAATTAACCATGATTAACGCCATATTTACCGATAAATCTAAATTTAATCAAGCTTTTTCTCAAGGATTAGATGCTATGCTTGATGAAAATAAACCTGGAGTTTTTATTTTAGTCTTAGCCAATGCACTGGCTGATGAGCAACTTTGGCGCCAACTTAAGCCCAAATTGATTAAAAAGTTCGAACAACTTAAAAGCCTAAAAATATCAGGCTCAGAAGATGATATTGCTGTTTTTAATCAACTAAAAAATCTAGACTTAAACACGCTTGATTTGGTCAAATTTAAGCAACTGGGCGATTTTGAATTGCAATATAATCCGCTTCGAGCGCTACGCCCACAGCGTATGGCCAACGCCAAAACTCAAGGCATGAGTGCAGATTTTGATCAGAACGGCTTTCATTTTAATCACGATTTTTTGCAAAAAGAGTTGTTTTTTCAAGGTCAGTTATTTGCTAAAAACATTTCTCTTTTTTATAATAAATTCCCCTTTGCCAAGCAACACGGCTTGGTGGTGGTTGAGCCTGAACAACAACATCCACAACTACTAACGCCTGAGCTCCACCGATTTGCCTGGATGATGGCAAATGCTGTAGGACTAAATATTAAAGGCTTTACGCTGGCTTACAATTCCTACGGTGCTTATGCATCGGTCAATCATTTTCACCTTCATTGTTTTGTCAGAGGCACGCCACTACCAATTGAACAAAACGAAAAGTGTCCACTCGTTAACCATTGGTTTGGCTCGATTGGTGATGCCTGGGAGTTTATTGAAAGTCTACATCATGACTCGCAACCTTATCATTTAATCTATCGAGATCAGGCTATTTTATGCATAGTTCGCAAGCGTCAAGATGACTATATTCATGCTAATTGGACCTCTGGATATGCCTGGTATGAGGCATGTGGGGGTGTAAACACTGCGACACTTGATGACTATGATCATTTAAGCGAAGACACTCTTAAGGCGGAATTACTGAAACTTAAAATAACCTAACATGTTGATAATTTATTAAAGTAGTCAAATAATTTTAAAATTAGTGCCATCACATCTTTAGTAATAAATAACTTTAGCCACTAAAAATAACTGATAAAGATTTTATCTCTAGATTGCTTTTTTCGACCTCTTGAAGGTTTTGCTTAATTCCTCTTAGCTTTATTTCTTAAATCTTTATCTTCTCTTTTTTTATATATCAATAAACCCCAATTTAATCCGGCTTGATGCGGTAAAATTTTTGTAATTTTTAGACTTATTTCAACTGACTTATTATGTCAATTTCAGATTTAGATGCTAGCGCATCTTTTCAAAATTTAATCCTAAAACTACAAACTTTTTGGGCTTCTAAAGGTTGCACTTTATTACAACCCTTTGATATGGAAATGGGCGCAGGCACCTTTCACCCAGCAACCTTTTTAAGAGCAGTTGGCCCTGAGCCATGGAAGGCGGCTTACGTACAACCTTCTCGTCGCCCCACTGATGGGCGCTATGGTGAAAATCCAAATCGCTTACAACATTATTATCAATTTCAAGTCATTCTTAAACCGTCCCCTAGAGATATTCAAGATTTATATTTGGAATCTTTAACTGAAATTGGCATTGACTTAGCCAAGCACGATGTGCGCTTTGTAGAAGATAATTGGGAGTCTCCTACACTTGGCGCTTGGGGGCTTGGATGGGAGATTTGGCTAAACGGCATGGAGGTTTCTCAATTTACCTATTTTCAACAAGTTGGCGGTCTTGCCTGCAAACCTGTTGCTGGTGAGTTAACTTATGGTCTGGAGCGCTTAGCTATGTATCTTCAAGGAGTTGATAGTGTTTTTGATTTAGTTTGGACTAAAGGCGTGAGTTATGGTGATGTTTTTCATCAAAATGAAGTGGAGCAATCTACTTATAATTTTGAAATTGCAGATACCGATGTTTTATTTAAACAATTTGATGAAGCAGAGGTCATGAACGAGCAGTTAATTGAAAAATCCTTGCCTTATCCTGCCTATGAGCAGGTTATGAAAGCTTCGCATTTGTTTAATCTACTAGATGCTCGTCATGCCATTAGTGTAACAGATAGAGCTCGTTTTATTCGTCGTGTACGTGCAATGAGTCAAAAAGTTGCACAAACCTATTTTGATTCCCGCGAAGCATTAGGCTTTCCAATGTTGCAGAATAAGTAGTACTTTATGCAGATCTTTTCTAGACTTTATCAAAAAGCTCTGGACTGGGCACAAAGTCAATTTGCAATATACTGGCTATCTGTTGTTAGTTTTTTAGAGTCTTCGGTTCTACCTTATCCACCGCCTGATATAATCCTTGCACCAATGGTCTTAAAACGCCCTCATAAAGCTTATTATTTTGCCTTAATCACCACCTTATTTTCCGTATTAGGCGGTTTGGCTGGATATTTTTTGGGAGAAATTTTACTTAATTTTTTGCTTGCTATTGAGCTTATCAAGCCAGAGGCAATTACCTCAGTCAAAAGATTTTTTGATCAGTACGGTATTTGGGTTGTGGGTATTGCAGCATTCAGTCCTATACCTTACAAGCTTGCTACAATTACCGCCGGTAGTCTGTCTATGGCTCTTTTGCCTTTTATACTTATTTCAATACTTGCACGTGGTGCACGTTATTACTTAGTGGCCGGTCTTGTCAAAACTTATGGCACCCAATGTGATCAATGGCTACAAAAATATATTGATCGTTTGGGCTACGGACTTATTGTTGTCGTTATTTTTGGAGCTTGGTATGTTAGCTAGATTATTTTTTTTAATAATATTATTATTCTCGCTTAGCGCGTGTTATTCATCATCGCCTAAATCAAAAGTGATTGTGATTGAAAAATCTCGTCACATAGAAAATGTTAATCAACAACCCCCGACTATTAAACAGCCTAGCAATAAAAATCATCAAACATCTAACTCGCATACTAATCAAACCAGTCAAAATAAAACTCAGGCTGACCGTCAAACGCTATCAAATCAACGCAACACTTGGCAAGCGCCAGTAACTGCAAAAGTCAGTAAAGCCTTCTCAAAAAATCATCAAGGCGTGACCTTTAATACAAGAGTTGGGGAAAATATTCGTGCCATTCGCGATGGAAAAGTTATCTACATCGGCGACAAGATGAAAACCCATGGCACGATGATTATTATTCGCCATCCATTAGGATTTTATAGCACCTATACCCAAACTCAATCTTTATTAGTTGCACTAGGTGATGAAATCATTAAAGATCAGGTTATTGCTCTAACAAATAGCAAGCCTTTTTATTTTGAAATGAAGAAATTTAAACAAGCTATTAATCCGCTAATATATCTTAAATAAAGGTTAAAATATTCAGTATGAATGATTTTTTAATAAATATAAACCCGTATGAATCAGCCGGCATACTATTTGCTGTGGCGCTGTTAATTCATATTGGTTTAAGTAATATTTTAAATCGCTTACTAAAACACACAAACAAAACACCAAATAAACTTGATGACCAAATAATTAAAGCGATTTCTTCGCCTTTAAAACTATTGATTTGGTTTGGTTGGTTGTTTTTTTCATTAGAGGCTTTCAAAGATCAGATTGTTGTTTTTAGCTCTGTTTTAGACTATATCGATATAACTCCAATGTTTATAATTACTTGGGGTGTAGTGCGCATTGTTTCAGGTGTTGAGGAATACTTAGTTGAGCAAGACAATCAAATTGATAACGATTCAATTCGATTATTCTCTAGATTGGTTAAAATTTTAGTTATTACAGCTATTTTATTGGCTATCGCTCAATTTTTAGGGTTTTCAATTTCAAGTCTCTTAACATTTGGTGGTGTTGGTGGAATAGTTATAGGGTTTGCAGCTAAAGACATGCTCAGCAACGTTTTTGGAGGGCTTATGATTCAAATGGATAAACCATTTTCAACTGGAGATTGGATTCGATCATCTGAGTTCGAGGGTGTAGTTGAAAAAATTGGTTGGCGGATGACGCGCATTCGCACCTTTAGTAAAAATCCAGTTTACATTCCAAACTCAATTTTTGCATCAATACCTATTGAAACGCCATCAAGAATGACTAATCGTCGAATTAAAGAAACAATAGGCATTCGATATAACGACATTGGTAGAATGGCAGATATAGTAAGTGAAGTTAAAAATATGCTCAATAAAAACCAATTTATTGACCAGAAAGAAGTTGTGCGAGTTTACTTTAACTATTTTAACTCTTCTTCAGTTGACTTTATAGTCTATGCCTATACCAATACAATTGATAAAAGCGAGTATCAACAAATTAAACAAGAAATTTTACTTGATATTGCGCAAATTATTGATAAACATGGTGCTGAGATAGCATTTCCAACTCAAACACTACATATTCAAAATAACACTGAATCGTAGTAGTTGCTCTTAATTATGAATAAATTACACATCCGTACATTTGGGTGCCAAATGAATGAGTACGATTCCAATCAAATGGTTAATGTGCTCAAACACTCACACAACCTAGCACTAACAGATGAAGCTGCTGAGGCTGATGTGCTACTACTTAATACCTGCTCTATTCGTGAAAAAGCTCAAGAAAAACTGTTTCATCAATTGGGTCGTTGGCGCAAACTTAAAGAAAGAAACCCTGATTTGGTAATTGGCGTTGGTGGCTGTGTTGCCTCACAAGAAGGCGAGTTAATTCTTAAGCGCGCTCCTTATGTGGATATCATTTTTGGGCCACAAACACTACACCGCCTACCAACCATGCTTAATGAAGTATTAGGCAATAAAAAAACCAGTATTGATATCTCTTTTCCTGAAATTGAAAAATTTGATCATTTACCTGAGCCAGAATCAAATGGTGTTAGTGCCTTTGTCTCTATTATGGAAGGTTGTAGTAAGTATTGTACTTTTTGCGTCGTTCCTTATACACGGGGTGAGGAAGTTTCTCGCCCTTTTAATGATGTAATCAAGGAAGTAGAAAAATTAGCCAAACAAGGTGTGCGTGAGGTTAATTTATTAGGGCAAAATGTCAATGCTTACCAAGGATTAATGGATGATGGTACAGATGCTGATTTGGCACTATTGATTAATATTGTTGCGCAAATAGACGGCATTGATCGCATTCGCTACACCACCTCTCATCCCGTTGAGTTTTCAGACTCACTCATTGAGGCATATGCAGAAGTTCCTGAGCTTGTTTCTCATTTACACCTACCTATTCAAAGCGGCTCTGACAAAATTTTAGGATTGATGAAAAGAGGCCATATGGCTATTGAATATAAATCAAAAATTAGACGACTGAGAAAAATTCGTCCTGATATCTCTATTTCTAGTGACTTCATTATTGGATTTCCTGGTGAAAATGACCAAGACTTTGAAGATACAATGACACTAATTAATGATATTGGTTTTGACAAATCCTTTAGCTTTATTTATTCTGCGCGCCCTGGCACGCCTGCGGGTAATTTTGTCGATGATGTTGATATGCAAATTAAAAAAAAGCGACTGACGCGCGTACAAAAGACTATTGACGAGTCAACCGAGGCTATCTCTAAGTCGATGATTGGCGGCGTTCAAAAGATATTAGTTGAAAATATGGCAAAAAAAGGCAACGGCTTATTTGGTCGTACAGAAAATATGCGTAATACGCATTTTCTAGGCAATGAGTCGCTTATCGGTCAAATTGTTAATGTCAAAATCACTGATGCTCGTGGCAATTCTTTAGTAGGCGAGTTAGTTGATTAACGCTTATGCGTTACAAAAGGGAAGGAAATACGCCAAACCACATCACCCTCTTGGATACTAACATGTGCTAACCAATGCATAGTATCAAGCACACATAACGATATAAAGCCCTTGCCTACATACTTACCAGTCTCAACTTTGTTCAGTGTATATGGCGGCAGATGATGATCAATTTCAATCCCCTCAAAACTAACTGACGCCTCATCTACATTCAAACCATGTGTTAACACACTTAACGCGAGGGCTTGCGTAGTGGGAATGCCTCGAGGCGTTATATCAAATTCTATACTTTTATCATTATCTAAGCTAACTATGCAAATTGATTCTGATATTTGGCATTTACTTACTTGAATATTATGAGTAACAGACTGTTTGCTTTTCCATTGATAAAGATAGCCACTGAAGATAAATAAGCCGACCAAAACCGCCAAAAAAGCGCCTTTATTCTTCAAAAGTTTGAGTTAGTAGTTTAATATCACCAGCCATATCATTCACTTTGTGTGGCGTTGGAAAACCTGCCAAAACTTGACCATCAGGACTTATTAGATAAATTCTAGCCGTATGGTTAATAATATAACCCTTGTCAATTGCATCTTCAGGCAGTGGCTCATGCTTTTTAAGCGTGACTGATTTACCCTCATCATCATAAACAACTCGTTCATAATACGCACCCAAGCTTTTAACCAATTGATCAATCTGTTGCATATCGCCTGATACACCAACAAACGTTTTATCAAAATGAGTCACGTAAGTCTTTAATACCTCTGGTGTGTCTCTTAAAGGGTCAAATGTAATCGCCACAATATTGGGGATAACAGCTGAATTTTGACTTTCAAGATGTGCTTTTAGCATAGCCATATTGGCTAACTCTGTTGGACAAACATCTGGACAATGCGTATAAATAAACAACAATAACGACCATTTATCCTTCAGACTATCATTATTAAACTTCTGAGAATTTTGATCAATTAGAGAAAAGCTAGGCAATGGCCTTTGTGGATTGTGCATAATTTGCGCTGAAGTCAATTGAGAACTTAAGCTTTTGTAATCCTTATGGGCGCCTAATGGATAGAGTAGTGCAATTGCCAATAAGACAACCACACCAATCATAGTAAAAACCTTAGTACTCATTTAATGCATGGAATGATGTTTCATCATCATTTTTCCTTTTCTAACCAAGGCTTTAATCATATGCGTATTACCATCATCAAACTCAAGACTGACCATAATCTGCTCGCCCTTACTCGGCACCTTGTCTGGGCCAATTAACATAATATGCCAACTCCCTGGCTTTAAGTGTAGCTCACCTTGTGCAGGAATTGGCATAAACGCTTGCTTAACCATTTTCATAACGCCATTACTATCAACTGTTCTATGCAGCTCGATGCGCTTATACCCTTTTGTATAAGCAGAAATTAGTCTTACTTCTTGATTAGTATGATTGCTAATACGCAAAAATAAACCTAATGCTGGTGCATTTTCAGGTGCTGAACGAATCCAGGGATCTGTAATGGAAATTGATTTATTTACGTGATTGTTTTGGTGTGCATGAGATGCTGCATTGGCAAAAGTGACACTGACTAGTGCTATTAATAAAAATAGCGTTTTTTTGAAATGGT
The DNA here is from genome assembly GCA_022600395.1 of Pseudomonadota bacterium. Classification (GTDB taxonomy): domain Bacteria; phylum Pseudomonadota; class Gammaproteobacteria; order PS1; family Pseudothioglobaceae; genus Thioglobus_A. Next base: position 11,780 of record JAHZKM010000074.1, read on the forward strand.
TTAACATAGGTACTTTCCTTTTTTTAACTGTATGGTATGTATCTCATGATTATGTATCAATGAGATGGCAAAAAACTTGTATCAGCTAAAAAGCGGTGGTGCACGAATAACAAAGGCTTGAAAAAGATTATTGGAACGAGCATGACTTTGAATAGTTAAGAGGTGAATAACCGCCTCATTTTTCATATTGATGGCGTATTCGTTACTTGGATTTATCGTGTCTAATGAACCCAAACTCAATAAGCAAACCGGACAGGTTAAAGTCTTGGAGTGTGCTGGCTCGTCATCTGCCTCAATCCAGACTTTTTGATAACCTTGAATAGTACAAATAGTAGCAAAACTTCCGCTTTTTTGCGACTCTGTCATCAACGCTAAAACCGCTGGCGATAATAACTGAAATAGCATGACTAATATTGTCATGCGAATAGCGTATAGGGATTTGTTACCCATGTTTAGACGCATATTTTTCTACTGCCGTTTATTTGTATATATTTTATCATTGTATCATACCAATTATTCAATTCAAAAAAGACAACTGTTTTTTATTGTCGCCAGCAAAAATGCTAAAATATATCTTATGCATATTACTTTAGACGTTAACAACACCGAACAACTCGCCAGCGTTTGTGGATCGTTTGATCGACACTTGGAGACTATTTCCAAAAGCTTAAATGTTGACATTAACAACAAAGGCGAAGAGTTTGTTATCCGCGGTGACAATAAACACTTAGCGGCTCGTATTTTGCAAGATTTAAGCGCCCTAGCACAAACCCAAGCTATAGAAGTTCATGACGTAGAAATGACTATAAAAGCTTATACAGAGGACGACCTTCCGGGTGAATCAGTAAATATCAAAACCAGACATAAGTTCATTCATGTGCGCTCGAAAAATCAACAACATTATGTCAAAGCTATTAAGAAGCAAGATTGTACATTTGGCATTGGTCCTGCAGGTACTGGAAAAACCTATCTTGCTGTTGCGCGAGCTGTTGAAGCGCTAGAGCGCTCAGATATTAGACGTATTGTTTTGGTTCGACCTGCCGTTGAAGCAGGTGAGAAGCTTGGCTTTTTACCAGGCGATTTAACTGAAAAAGTAGATCCATATCTTCGCCCTATTTATGATGCACTATATGAAATGATGGGGTTTGACAAGGTCACTAAACTCTTGGACAAAAATATTATTGAAGTGGCGCCTTTAGCTTTTATGCGCGGACGTACTCTCAATGAAGCCTTTATCATTCTAGATGAAGCTCAAAATACCACCATTGAACAGATGAAAATGTTTTTAACACGCATGGGCTTTGGCTCAAAAATGGTTATTACTGGTGACGTTACTCAAATTGACTTAGCTCGCCCTGATAAATCCGGCCTACTGCATGCT
>JAHZKM010000075.1 GCA_022600395.1 Pseudomonadota bacterium
ACTAGCGCACTTGAGCAACTGCGTGCTGGTGTTCAATTAAAAGATGGAACTACAAAACCTGCTAAAGCGCTGCGTATTGACCAGCCGGATTGGCTTTGGGATAGAAATCCGCCTATTAGATTTAGAAAAAATTGCCCTACTTCTTGGATTGAGCTAACAATAACTGAAGGAAAAAATCGGCAAGTCAGGCGTATGACAGCGCAAGTTGGCTATCCAACACTTAGACTGATCCGCACTCAAATTGGTCAATGGACACTAAATAATATTAAATTAGGGCAGTATGAACGTCTTTGAGCTTAGCTACAACGCGTTAATGTGTAGAGATATTAGCGATAAAATTACATTGGTTAGCCAGCTTCATACGCTGAAAAACACGCAATCATTGGACTATCAATCAAGCTTTCATGTTCAAACGGTTGAGTTCCCCGGCAGACCTAATAAACCCACATTAGCTAGATTTAACAGCATGCCAAAAAGAGAAAAATCAGACCTGGGCTATATCGAGACCATTCATGCAATTTGTCATATTGAGTTCAATGCAATTAATTTAGCACTAGATGCAGCTTATCGTTTTAGAGACATGCCAGATCAATTTTATCAAGACTGGATTCAGGTTGCTTTCGAAGAGTCTCAGCACTTTCAATTACTCAGCAATTATCTTGTTGAGCTAGGCTATCAATACGGGGATTTTGAGGCGCACAACGGCTTATGGAAAATGACTTTTGAAACTGACTATGATGTGCTTGCTAGAATGGCTCTCGTTCCTAGAGTGTTAGAGGCGAGAGGTCTAGATGCAACTCCAAAAATTCAAAATCGTTTTAGAAACTCCAACTTTAAACCTATGGTTAAGCTGTTAGATATTATCTTCCAAGATGAGATTGGCCATGTAAAAATTGGTAATTTCTGGTTTCATTATTTGTGCAGAAATCGACAGTTAAATCCAATTGACACATTTGAATCGCTCATTCAAAAACATATTGGAGAATCATTGCGAGGGCCTTTTAATATTGATGCGCGCAAATCAGCTGATTTTACAGATCAAGAAATAGCTTATCTGCAAGAGCTCTAACGCAGTTTAGTAAGCCACTCATCAATTGTATCAATTAGTGCCTTTGCCGTTCCTTTTTCCTGATAATAATGATCTGCTTTTTTAATCACTTTTTGTACACTTTTTTTATTATTAGCGATATCCATTAGCCACTTGCGGTCCTCTGCAGAACGTCTAACGCCTGGAAAATCTTTCTCGCCATAGACATCAAGTACTGGCTTAAGCATGACATCAAGTGGCATACGCTTAATGACTTTTTGTTTATAGTCGGTTGCACCCATACCAACACCAACATAGGCACTGATTTTATCGTCGCCATATTTGTCAAAATAACTCATCGACATATGCGCACCACAACCATGAGAAATCAAAATAATATTATCAACGCCACGTTGTTTGTAAAAATTGATTGCTGCGTCTATACGCTCATGCGCATACGGAAAAATAGGCACATAATCATAATACGTTGCTTGCTTGTCAAGTACAGGCATTTGCACAGACAAACTATGCCAGCCTTTTTGCGCTAATCCTACCCTTAATGGCTTAATCACACTATCCCAATTAGCATGAAAACCTCGAGAGTGGAGAACAATAACACCGCCTTTAGCCTCTTCTTTCTGAGCTTCCATGAAGATGCTAAAAACCTCTTTGTCTTGAGACAGTGGTAAATATTCTACATCGCCATCCATAACCGCTTCTTCAATTTCGCTAATCATTCTATTTTCTCGATCAGAATCTGGCTGAGCACTAGTGAACTGGTTATAAAATTTTTGTAAATAGGCAGGATCAAAACTTCCTACTTTAGGCAACTCTGGAAATTTAGGAAAACTATCCAGACTAGGAAGAAAAGCAAAGGCATTTAGCGAAAAACTAAGCGCTGTTATTGTAATAATTTTATTCCACATATTTTTCTTTAAGTAAGTCCAGTGCATTTTGTGCATCTGGGTGATTATTTTTAGCAGAGCGTGTAAACCAATAATAGGCTTGCTGAATATTCCCTTGTTCAAGCATTAATGAAGCCAGATTATATTGAGCATATTCGTCATCTTGACCGGCAGCGCTAAGCCACCAATCTTGCGCCAGCTGGATATTCTTATCAACACCTCTACCTTCATAATACAGCATAGCCAATTCACTTTGAGCATAAGCAAGTCCTTGTTTGGCTGATTTTTCAAACCAATCAAACGCCTTATTGTCGTCTTGCTCTGCACCAAGACCGTGCAAATAGCTAAGCCCAATATTGTTTTGCGCAGCACCATGTCCGCCGTCAGCGGCACGCATCATCCATTCAAACGCATCGTCATTACGACCCACTTGTGAATAATCGTAGCCAATTTGATACCAACGATCAAATCTTGTTTCAGCTTGCGCGAAAGAAGTTGTTATAACAAAAAAAAGGGACGCTATTAACATCCCTCTCTTTAGTACATCGAACAACAATTTACTTAGTTGTTAAACCTAAAAGCTTCCAAGCATTCATACCACCGCGGTAGTATTTAATCTTGCTTTGTGGATAGCCCATACTTAGTAATGCACGGATTTTAGCAGGTGATTGTCCACACCATGCGCCGTTACAGTACAAGTACAACGTCTTAGCATTATCATAGTTTAAAACGCC
>JAHZKM010000006.1 GCA_022600395.1 Pseudomonadota bacterium
GAAAAATCAAGCCATGCCTTGGCAAAGTTATTTAAATGAAAAAAGACAAACAGTGGTTTTTGAACTGACAATGGAAGATAGCCAACTAATTGATGCAGCTCGACAGTTTGGTACCGAGGTTGAAGCGTCATTATTCGAGCACGAGCAAGCAAAGCCCGAGTTGGAAGTGTATTTTCCAAGTATTAAAGTGGGCGGAATTAGCGCCAATATTGTTTTAAATTTGGCATTAGATGACCAGATTCTTGAGGGTTTAAGAGGTAATATAGATCAATCTATATTAATGCCTTCAGGTGTTAGAAAAACTACTTTTACAACAACAGGTGAAGCGCTGATGTCGCATTATCTGATTAAATCTCTGAGCTTTGTGCCTAAGACTGATTTAAGCAAGGATGTCATGCGTAATTTATTTGGAGAGCCAGAGCTTATAGAATCTGCTTCTCCAAGTGTATCTTATTGGCACTATCCACAAAAAGGGTTGCGAATTATTGTGGACGATGAACATAAAGAAATTCTTGAATTTTTTAATCAGTAGGTAGGCAAATGATAACAATGTATGGGATTAAAAACTGTGACACTATTAAAAAAGCCAGGCGATTTTTAGAAAGCAACCAGGTTGAGTTTGAATTTATAGATTTTCGTGAGCATCAAATTGAGCAACGGCTACTAGAAAGTTTTGTTGATCAAGTTGGTTGGGATAAGCTGATTAATAAACGCTCTACAACCTATAGAAATTTGAGCGATGCTCAAAAAGCTGATATTACTTTAGCGTTGACGTTAAAAAACCCAACTCTTATTAAGCGACCTGTTCTAGTAATAGATGGTGATATAAGGGTTGGTTTTAGTGAAAAAATCTATGCAGATTTAATCTAGCCTTTAGATTGTTGATCTTCTATTTCTTTGCGTACAACGTCCATATCTAGCTCTTTTGCTTTGTTAAGCACAGTTTCAAGATCTGCTTCAGCCATAGCACCTGGTTGAGAAAAAATAGCGATTTGATCTCTAAAAATCATCAAAGTTGGTATAGAACGAATTTGAAATTTACCCGCTAAATCTTGTTCATCTTCTGTGTTAATTTTAGCAAAAGTAACACCTTCGATTTTCTCACTCATGGCTTCATAAGTTGGTGCAAATGATTTACAAGGTCCACACCATGGCGCCCAAAAATCTAGGATAACGAGTTCGTTATTCTGAATAGTTGTGTCAAAGTTGTCTTTGTTTAGCTCTAATACTGCCATAATTTATCCTTGTTTAATCTTATAAAAGACTAAAGTATATCATAAATACCTTATATCTTTCAACTTGTAAGGAAAGTTTTGGTCGCTTAATATGGGTTTTTCTTCAGTAATAAATGCTTTTATAGTAAACTTATTTTTTAGTTATTTAGCATGAAATAGTTTATGAAAATTTTAGGAGTTGATCCTGGTTCAAGGGTTACTGGATTTGGCTTAATTGAAGCTCAAAAACTTAAATTTAGCTATCTTGCTAGTGGCTGCATCCGGACTAAAGGCGAATTGACAAATCGCATTACTACGATTTTTTTAGAAATTGACCAAGTAGTTAAAAAATATCAGCCCGATATCGTGGTGATTGAACGTGCTTTTATGCGTCCTGATAGACCTAACCCTGATGCAGCTATTAAACTGGGTCATGCACGGGGTGCTATTATTTCAGCCGCAGGCATGAATGGAATTATGATGGTTGAATATAGCCCTAATCAAATTAAAAAAGCAGTGGTGGGAAGAGGGCATGCGAGTAAAGATCAGGTGTCTTACATGGTGTGTGATTCATTAAAACTTAACAAGGCGCCACAAGAAGATGCGGCAGATGCACTAGCAGGGGCGATATGCCATGCTTATCATTGTCTTTAGTACTTACTAAAATACACTTTGATTTTTCCAAACCCTTCCAAAGCATCTACTGTTTCGTGGAGTTTGTTTAGAATTTCATCGCTACTTTTATTTGACTCTAAACAGCTAAGCGGAAGATAAAAATCAACATGAATTCTACTGTCTAAATAATGAAGTTGAATGCGCTCAATCTCTCCGTCACACTTGTTGTTAAACAAGGCTTTTGTAAGTATTCCTAAGGCTTCAGCCCGTTCTGGAAGGCTTTCGTAAGGGGCGACAGTTTCATCATCTTCAGGATCGATATGCACAGTGACATCGTTCAGATCTTCGAGGCATTCTTTAGCAACACGTTCCACGCTTACACTAATAATATGGCCTTCACTTACACTTAAAAAAGGATCAACTTGCACATGTACATCTGCTGAAATTAAGCGTCCAATTTTACGAGTACGTAATGAATGCACACTGTTGACACCACTAATTCTGCCAATTGAGTCTCTGAGATTTTCTACTTGGTCAGAATCAATAGATGAGTCAACTAATTCTTTAGTGGCGCCTAATCCCAGCTCCCAAGCAATATAAATAACCATAAATCCAACGACAATTGCTGCTGCACCATCTAGATACAAGTAGCCATTTAAGCTACCCAAAATACCGATAAAAACAACGACTGAAGACAGTGCATCAGAGCGATGATGCCAGGCATTGGCCTTTAGCATATCTGATTTATAGGCTTTAGCTACTTTGATCGTATACCAATACAATGCCTCTTTAGAGAAAATTGATAGAGCGGCAACACTAAGAAGTAACGCATTATAGGATAGTTCACTAGGATTAAATAAACGTTCAAACGCATCATAGATAATTCCTATTCCAATTATGACTAAGATGATAGCGAGTCCAAGTGTAGCAACGGTTTCAAAGCGTTCATGACCATAAGGATGCTCATCATCTGCTTCTTCAGCTGAATGTTTTGCAGCGTAAAGAACAACACCGTCTGATAATAAGTCAGAAAACGAGTGGATGCCATCGGCGATTAAAGCGCCAGAATTGCCTAGCACGCCAACAATAACTTTAAAGATTGCCAGTAAAAAGTCAATAATGGCGCCAATAATGGTTACTTTTTGGCTAGCTCTACTTCGCTCTAGGGTATTCATTGGATGTTAATAATTAGATTTTGTCTAGTGCTTATTTTATGACATCCATCTTAACTATGTACTGAAAAAAATTTTTTAAATTTTGAACACAATTTTTTGTTTTTATATTATAAATCGACTAAATAGTGATTAATAAATTCTATTTTTAGTCAAAAAACAGGAGTTTTATTTGGCTTTATGTTTAGCATTTTATTTATCAATAATATGGTGCAACTACAGATAATAACTCATTACTGTGTTTTGTTGATTTGGTTATCGCACTTCTTGTATAATATTGAGAATCATTCTTATTAGTATTTACACTTTATGCTGGCTATTAATAACTTATCAGTTGTATATCAAAACAAAACTGTTTTGGAAGGGTTTAATCTAAGTCTTGAAAAAGGTGAAATTTTTGCTTTATTAGGGGATAGTGGAAGTGGAAAAAGCTCTGTATTGAGATTTATTGCTGGCTTGGATGAAGCTAAAAAAGGTCAGGTCATCTTAGATGGTAATCAATTATCTACTGCTGGTCAACACGATGTCAATCCAGAGTCTAGAGGAGTTGGCATGGTATTTCAAGACTATAGTCTATTCCCGCATATGAGTGTTGAAAAAAATATTGCCTTTGGTATTCAGCATTTACCAAAATTAGAACAACAACAATCCATAACAGAACTGCTGAAAATGATTGATTTGGTTGGCATTGAAAAAAAATATCCACATCAATTGTCAGGTGGAGAACAGCAGAGAGTCGCCTTAGCAAGGGCTTTAGCGCCTTCGCCAAAATTGTTGTTATTAGACGAGCCTTTTTCTAGCTTAGATAAAAATCATCGAGATCAGCTGGTGGCTCAAGTTCGCCACATTCTTAAACAAACTAACACCACCTCTATTTTAGTGACGCATAATATCGATGAAGCCAATACTCTTTCAGATAAAGTGGGCAAAATCGATAATAAGCGCTTGACTATTAAATGATAATAAGTATCATTAATAATTAATAATCATTATCATTCATAAAAAAATATAAGGAGAAAGGCAGAATGAATAGTAAGACATGGATTTCATTAGCAGTTATGCTATCGGTGGCATCAGTATCAAGCATATCAGTTGCGCAAACGACATATAATGACTCAAAACAGCAAGTGGCAAATAATGAGCCAGTTATTGTATATAGCTCTAGAAAGGAGCATCTAATTAAGCCACTATTTCAAGCATTTACTCAAGATACAGGGGTTAAAGTTGATTACATAACAGGTAATGGCGGTGCATTGATTGAACGTTTAAAATTAGAAGGCAAAAATACACCAGCAGATATGTTTATGACTGTTGATGCAGGTAATCTTTGGTATGCAGGCTCTCAAGGGTTGTTTCAAGAAGTACAATCAGACACTTTAAAAAATAACATTCCTGCCCATTTAAGAGATCCACAAGGTCTATGGACAGGCTTGTCAGTGCGCGCGCGAACTATTGTTTATTCAACACAGCGTGTTAATCCTTCAGAGTTATCAAGCTATGAAGATCTTAGTCATGATAAATGGAATGGGCGTTTATGCTTGAGAACAAGCAAGAAGATTTATACCAAATCGTTAGTCGCATCTGTTATTTATCATCACGGTGAAAAAAAAGCAGGCGATATTGTTAGCGGTTGGGTTGATAATTTGAGTGCGACACCGAATGCTAAAGATTCGCAAGTAATGGAGGCTATTTTGGCGGGTCAATGCGATATTGGTATAGTGAACACTTATTATTACGGCCAATTAATTGAGAAAAATCCACAAGCCCCTTTAAAACTTTTTTGGGCTAATCAAGACACCACGGGCGTGCATGTTAATGTTTCTGGTGCGGGCGTGACAAAGCATGCGTCTAATATTGCTGGTTCTGTACAGTTGTTAGAATGGTTGTCATCTGCAAAGGCGCAGGCGATTTATGGTTCTTTAAATAAAGAATACCCAGCTAATCAAAATGTAGCAGCAGATGATGTGGTGTCAAGTTGGGGTACATTCAAACAAGATGAGATGAATTTATCACAGGCAGGCGTTTTACAAGCTGATGCGGTAAAACTAATGCAAATAAAGGGTTATCGATAAGTCCTAGCCAAACCCATCGTTACAACCCAAGTGCAACACTTGGGATTTGTGGGTTTTAAGACAAGGTAAAAAACACAAGAGAATAATGTTGAAAAAATACTGTCTTAATTCAAAAATTTGGACCAGTTTGCTTGCGCTAATGGTAGCGTTGCCAATTTTTGTGGTTATTTTTTCTTGGGCTTTGCCTGAGCATGAGTTGTGGGCGCATTTTTCACAAAACTTATTGCCCAATTTAATAAGCTCTACAGCTATTTTATTAATAGGTGTTGGTGTTGGTGTAGTGTTACTTGGCACAGTATTGGCCTATTTGGTAGTGATGGTTGAATTTCCTGGTAGAAAGTGGCTAGAGTGGGCGTTGTTTTTGCCCTTCGCAATTCCGGCTTATGTATTGGCTTTTGTTTATTTGGGTGTATTTGACTATTCTGGCTACGCTCAAGTATGGATGCGCGAGGTACTAGGTTTGCCAGGATTTGATATTCGAGCCGGCTCATGGGCAATAATTCTTACCTTTGTTTTGGTGTTTTATCCATATGTTTATATGATGACTAGAGCGTCGTTTAAGCGTCAAAAAATCAATATGATTGATGCAGGAAAGTTACTAGGCGCAGGACCGATTCGAGTTTTTTTTCAAATTTCATTGCCTCTGGCTCGTCCAGCAGCAGCAGCAGGCTTGCTGGTTACATTGATGGAGACTTTGGCTGACTTCGGCGTAGTAAGTTTGTTTAATTATGACACTTTTACAACCGCTATATATTCTGCTTGGATTGATTTTCGCTCTATTGAGGTTGCAGCCCAACTGGCATCATTGTTAGTCTTGGTGGCATTTTTTCTTATTTATTTTGAAAAAAAGGCGCGTGGCCAAGCCAAGTATTATTCCACCGACATTGTTAATAGAAAACCTTATCATGCAAAAGGTGCTGTGGGCTGGTTAATTAGTTTAATGGTTTTGAGTATATTTATGCTCTCTTTTGCGATGCCGATGCTGCAACTGCTAATTTGGGGCTGGACGTCAGTGGCCGAAGAGTGGAGTGCTAAATATATTGACTTAATTGCTTCAACCTCTATTTTAACTACCTCTGCTGCATTAATAACCGTGGCCATTGCTACCATATTAGCCCTACCTGATCGTTGTAAGCAGGGTAGTGTTTGGCTTAAAAGCGTTATTCGATTGGCAACTTTAGGCTATGCTTTACCAGGATCTGTAATGGCAGTAGGGCTATTGTATGGTGTTAATCAAATTTCTGAAATTAATAATTATTTGGGCGGAGAAAGTATCAATCATCTTATTTTTGGATCGATTGCACTTTTGGTTTTTGCCTATGTTTCACGTTTTATGGCGATTGCTTACAGTTCAATCGATGCATCAGCTCAGCAAATTAAACCTGTTTTTACCCAAAGTGCTAGATTATTAGGGGCATCACGTCAAAGACTTATTTGGCGCGTGTACCTGCCAATGATGACACCAGGGATTTTGGCAGGTGGACTATTAGTCGCCGTTGATGTTATGAAAGAATTGCCTGCCACTTATTTGTTGCGCCCATTTGGCTGGGACACTTTGGCTATTCAAGTTTATGAGCTTAGCGCTGAAGGGTTGTATGAGCGTGCTGCCGTACCAGCGTTGATTATGGTATTGTTTGGTGCGCTAATCATGAGTATTTTTCAGTATCTAGATAAAAAATCGTCAAAAACTTCGTAAGTCAGTAAAATACCCTTAATTATTAAGGATTTCTTACCCCATCATGAGTCAAGCATTATTAAAAATTAAAGGTATAGCCTGTGGCGCAATGAATGCGCATATTAAGAATAATGATGCTCTAGATTTGTCTGTTATTTCACTAGCCAAAGGAACAAAAACAGCAGGTGTATTTACACAAAATGTATTTTGCGCCGCCCCTGTTTTAGTGGCTAAGAACCACTTACAGCAAGCGCCACTCGCACTGTTGATTAATAGTGGAAATGCCAATGCAGGTACAGGTGCGCAAGGATTAAAAAATACTGTGAAAACTTGTGAAATTTTAGCCAATGAGTTGAGTATTAAAACAGAACAAGTGCTGCCTTTTTCAACGGGCGTGATTGGTCAACAACTTGATTTATCTAAGTTTGAGGTGGGTATTCCAAGCGTCACCGCTCAGTTGTCAGATGGTGGTTTGAGTGATGTGGCCCAAGGCATACTAACTACAGACTTAGTAGAAAAAACCCACTCTGCAACATTTAAAGTGGCTGGAAAAACTGTTTCAATTGCGGGTATAGCAAAGGGTTCAGGCATGATTCGTCCTGATATGGCTACTATGCTAAGTTTTATTTTTACCGATATTAAAGCAACACAATCACAACTGCAGACTTGTCTATATAGCGCTACTAATCAATCTTTTAATCGAATTACCGTAGATGGAGATACGTCTACAAATGATGCTTGTACACTTAGTGCAACTGGTGCAAGCGGCGTGGATATTGTAGATTGTGACGATGAATTCCAACAGGCGTTAAATGAGGTAACAAAATCTTTAGCACATCAAATTATTAAAGATGGTGAAGGAGCAACCAAGTTTGTTGAAATACGCGTTAAAGGTGGTGTGAGTAGTCAAGATTGTTTGGAGGTAGCTTATACCGTTGCACATTCTCCTTTGGTTAAAACTGCCTTATTTGCCTCTGACGCTAACTGGGGTCGAATTTTGGCGGCGGTTGGCCGGGCTAATATTAAAAATTTGAGTATTAGTGACATTGATATTGATCTTAATTCAGTTGGTCTAATCAGAGCTGGCGAGCCTGATCCTACTTATACAGAAGCACGCGGAAGTGAGCAAATGCAGAAAACTGATATTGTGATTGATATTTCAATTGGTAGTAGCAATCTTCAAGAAAGTGTATGGACTACTGATTTTTCTTATGATTATGTAAAGATTAATGCGGAGTATCGCACATGAGTGTTTATAGACTGTTAATTTCTTGCCCAGATACACATGGCCTAGTGGCTATTGTGAGTCAATTTATTCTTGAATTCAATGGTAACATTAAAGAAGCGCACCATCATTTGGATGAGCAAAACCAACACTTTTTTATGCGCATTGAGATTGAGTCAAATTCTATCTCTTGCTCTTTAGATGAGTTTAGAGCGGCGTTTTTGATTGTGGCTGAGCGTTGCAATATGGTTTGGAGATTAAGTGATGCAGCACAACTTAAGCGTGTTTTAATTATGGGGTCAAATGCTTCACATTGTGTAGCAGATCTTTTACATCGCGGTCATGAAGACGAGCTTGAGGGTCAAATTGTTGGTGTTTTGTCTAACCATGATAAGCTATCAAAACTCGCTAGTTGGTATGACGTGGCGTTTGAAAAAGTGAGTATTGCTAAAGCAACCAAAGAAGCTGATATGACTGAGATGATGCAAGCAGTTGACAGATTTAATCCAGATGTGATTGTTCTAGCTCGCTATATGCAAATTATTCCTGAAGAAATGTGTGCTAAATATAGCGGCAATATTATTAATATTCATCATTCATTCTTACCCTCCTTTGTAGGCGCTAATCCTTACGCGCGAGCTGCTGAACGTGGCGTTAAACTTATTGGCGCAACTTGTCATTATGTGACAGCTAATCTGGATGAAGGTCCAATTATTGAGCAAGATGTGGTTCGTGTTGATCACGGTGATAGTGCCGATGATATGAAAAAAATGGGCCAAGATGTAGAAAAAATTACCTTAGCCAAAGGGTTGCAATATCATTTAGAGGATCGAGTCTTGGTGTGTAACAACAAAACTATTGTGTTTTCTTAACTTTTTTCAGCTGTCTATATTGACATAAATGCCGTACTCTTCTCAGAAAGCTTTTTGCGAGTATTGCTTGCTTTAATGTCAGTGATAGTTATAAGTTTTTACTTTTGTAAAGTTACAGGCCTTAATATAACACAAACTTTTAAATTGAATCTATAAAGAACATGAAATAAAAGCTTAGCATGTTTATTTTTGTAGCTATTGCATTATTAGTTAAGAGAATAATTGTTTAACTATTTGCAACTATAAATTCTTTAAAGCGCTCGGCAATCGGTGAAAGTTTATTTTTAGAATGATGCACAACATACCAATGACGGGTAATAGGGAATTTATCAATATCAA